>CAYSNN010000006.1:0-26999 GCA_964432475.1 uncultured Gammaproteobacteria bacterium | reverse complement strand
GGACAGCCATTTTCGATTAACAGTTTAACATTGCCCCTTTGGACAAATACTACTTGGGCATATCTTTATTCTTGGTATGGAAAAGCAAAATATGGTTATGTACCAAGCTTTTACGGACACAACCAAGTAGGACTTTTGGGGGATGGTTTGTTGACGCAAGTAAATAGCCCTTTGCCTAAAACATTTTTTATCATGGAGCCACATGTTGGAATTCCGGAAGACAGATTCAATTGGGAAATCGGAGCTGAAAACAGTAGAACTAATTTAATTGAAGAATCCTCATATGGGCAATTAAAGGTGCAATTTAGAGAGCCAATATGAATAAACAAATAGTTATTATCTTAATAATCGGTGTAATTTACAGATTATTTCTAACAGCCAATGGGAATTTTCTATTTAATATGGACAATGCCCGGGATATGGTTGATGTTCGTGAGATGGTAGTTCTAGGAAAACTAAGACTCACAGGACCAACATCAGCAATTGAAGGTTTATTTAATGGTCCTTTTTGGTACTATCTTTTAGCAATCCCCTTTATTATAACCGGTGGAGACCCATATGCATCAATTGTCATGGAAATAATATT
The DNA here is from genome assembly GCA_964432475.1 of uncultured Gammaproteobacteria bacterium. Taxonomy (GTDB): domain Bacteria; phylum Patescibacteriota; class Microgenomatia; order Daviesbacterales; family UBA10151; genus CAYSNN01. The sequence continues at coordinate 26,413 of CAYSNN010000006.1, read as the reverse complement.
GTGGGCAATAGGAGGCTTTTTCCTATTAAAACTTGTTAGTAGATGGGGAAGTTGGTTAATATTTCCGGTAGGCGCTATCTGGGTAACCTCAGACTATATAGTTTTAGCAAATCTTTATGCATTTAACCCAAACCCCGTGACCCTTCTAACGCCTTTATTTATCTATCTTTTGGTGAAATTTTTAGAAAATGGTAAGGTAGTAAACGTAATTTTAGTATGGTTTTTAGCAGGCTTATTTTTTAACTTCGAAATGAACTTTGGAATTTTTACTCCCATAATCATATTCGTTAGTTTGATATTTGCTAGAAGAACCAGGCTATTAAAAGATAAAACTTTTTGGTTAGGGTTTGCAGTATTTCTTTTACTATTACTGCCGCAGGTTATCTTTGACCTAAAGCACCAATTTATTATGAGTAGTGCAGTAAAAAGATTTTTAACGGAGAGTAACGGCTATTTTTCTAATTTGGTAAAGCACGCAGAAGATGTTATAAAAAGTTTTTATAATACTTTTCTACCGATACTTTTAAACCATAAAAATTTGGTATGGATAGTTTTATTTGCTGCAGCTTTTGTCTTAATTAAATTTTTTGAGAGTAGGACTAAAAAAGATGTAGTTGTAGTAATTTGCTTACTATACATCTTTGTACCTTTTTTAGGGTACTTAATTTTACCTGTTTCTGTAAATCCTTGGCACCTAGGGGGGCCTATGGCTGCATCTATAATTCTGATCGGGTTTGTTTTAAAGCAACTTTTGCAGTTTAAAATATGGGGAAAGGTTTTATCTTTGGGACTTACTGTAATAATTATTTGGTTTGGAGTTTCAAGTTTGTTAAACTATTTTTTAAATGAAAGGGGAAAAGCCAATGGAGATCCGTCACTTCTCAAAAATGAAATAGCAGTTATAGATCATGTTTACCAAAAAGCTAGTGGTAAAAATTTTAAGGTTTATAGTTACTTACCCTCTGTTTATGATTATCCGTACCAGTATCTTTTTTGGTGGTATGGTCAAAAACAATACGGATATATCCCGGGGGAATATGTATATTCTCCCAATAAGCCACCATATATTCCAAGCCAAAATAAATTTCAAGGCATCAGGGATAATTTGTCGGGATTAGTGTTTTTGATTAAAGAACCGGACAGAATTGGTTATAGACAAGCATGGGAAAGTGATTATAAAGATATGGAGTTTGTATCAAAAGAAATGGTTGGTTCTTTGGAAGTTGAGGTAAGGCGTGAAGTTAAGGAATAGTAATAATTCTTGTATTGTCTTTTCTCTCTTCTATCTTTATCCAAACAGTATTTTTAGGTAAATATTTTTCTATTTTTTCTGCCCATTCTATTAAAACTAAATTATTAGAATTGGATAATATTTCTTTTAACCCGATTCCTTTGATACTTGGGTTATCTTCTAATCTATATAAGTCTATATGAAAGAGCGTCTTTTCGGTTTGTGATAATTTGTGTTGTCTGATTAAAACAAAAGTAGGAGAGATGATTTTATCCTTGATTTTTAAACCTTGAGCAAAGCCTTGTACAAAAGTAGTTTTGCCTGCACCCAAATCTCCTGTTAAGGCAAAAATGCGAGCTTGACTACTTTTGGCAAGATCTTGGGCAAACTTTTTTGTCTCATCTTCGGAATGGGATGTGTATTTTTGCATTTTTCTTTATGTAAATATACCCTATCGATGAAACTCCGGCAAATATGAAAATTAATCCAATCCAAAAAACTGGATTTATTTGTTTTTGATTTTTTATTTCAATTTTCCCTTCCGGTGTGGCAGAGACATTGACAGCAGCAACAGAAGCTATGCGGTAATTTATTTCTTTCGAATTATTGGGTTGAAAGGAGCTTTCTGTTTTGCTTGAGCTAGGTGTAAATGTATCTTTTGGGCTGGGATTAGGAGTGGGGGTGGGTACACTGGTTGGGGTTGCAGTCTTTTTTGGGACTGTGGCAGGGGAAGGAGTCTTAGTTGAGGTAGGAGACGGAGATGGACTGGAAGTTGGGATTGGACTGGGAGTTGGAGTAGGAGAGGGAGCTATATTTACGTTTAGAGATATTATATTAGATTCTCCTGAAGTATAACTGCCTGATTGGGTATATCTTCTAACTCTCAAATTATATGTTCCATTGCCTTGAAATTTAGATGAAGTAGTATCAATTTTTGTTTGGATTGTGCCACTATATCCAGAAGATATTATGTTAACAGGAAGATACTGATTGAATTGGGAGCCGTTATACCAATCTGTTTCATTGAAGGTATAACCAAAGTAGTTAGTAGTGTTAGGAAGGAAAAAGTCAGCCCTTAGGTAATTTGTCGCTGTGGATGCTCCGGTAATTGAAACATCAACATTAAACGGTTGATCAGAGATTGAAGAAGGAGCATTTGAGATGGTTACATTAACAGCAGAGACAGACCTTGTCCCAACAGAGAAGATTAAATAAGTAAGAACTAATAATTTTATTCTCACTAGATAAATAATAACACTAGAGGATGTGCCAATACAAAGTTACTATGCCGTTTTGATGGTCGACAATAACTCCCTTACCTACTGACGATCCGCCTGAAATATTATAGCCACAAGGTGCTGAGGTAGTATAGGCAACACCATTTTCTGATGCTAGAATTGCTCTACCTACCCCTTCGTATGATTTGGGAGCAATATCTAATCCTGTATGGGTAGTTCCGGAGGCTCTAAAGATATAATAGGTGTCGCCGTATTCGGTGGTTATGGTTGTCTCTCCTGGGTAGCCGCGGAGGGGTGGACCCAATCTACCGTTATCTAAGAAGTTATGAGGATTTACCCTGTTTCCTACAACTTTACCGTTTTCTACTTTAGCGTTTTCAAAGACTTCGAAATGCAGATGAGGGCCAGTTGAGCAGCCGGTTGAACCCATAGCAGCAATTACATCCCCTTTATTAACTGGGCCGATTTTGGCCCCAACGTTTGAAATAGCTTGAGCGATTGAATTGATTTCAGCTTGAAGTTGGGCGATTAATCCCTGATATCTGGCCTCATCATTTTTGGTAATTTTTAACAGTTCATCTTTATCTTTTTTCTGCTGAGCAAGTTGGGTTTTATAATTTTCTAAATCTTTGTTTAATTTTTCCGCTTCTACTTGACGGGTTTGTTTGTCCTGCCTTTGCTCATTATAGGCAAGTTTGGTTGCCTGTAGTTCATATAATTTTTTCTTGTCATAGGCTTGGGCGACCTGAATATATCTTAAATTTTCTAAGAGGTTGGCAAAGCCGTGAGATGAAAAGAGAAGATCAATTGTTGACAGTCGGTTGCCATACTTATAAGTTTGCACAATTCTTCTTAGTAAAATTTCCGAAAGAGTATCCAAAGAGGTAGATATGCGGTTTATTCTGGTAGAGAGGTCACTGATCTCTCTTTTTAATTTCTCAATTTTTAAAGTTACCTCTTCAATTTTCAATGTAGTAACTTTAGTTTGGCCGTCAATTAAATTTAGCTGGGTTTTTAAAGTTTTTTCCTGATTTTTGGCGTCCCGCAGATGAGCTTCCAGCTTTTGAATTTCTGCTTGCTTTTCCTGAAGTTGTTTTGATAAATCGTCTGCAGTTTGAGCGTAGGCAGGGGATAGCACAAAATTAAAAGGGTAGAGAAACAGTAAAAGTACAATACAGTAAATGAGAAGTTTGAAACTAAATTTTCTTATCATTCTTAATCATCAAATTTTCAAATATCGTCTGACAGCACCGATAGATCCGAGTCCCCCCACAATGGCAGCTACAGCTATACTTACCCCGAGTAAGGCGAGCATTATTAAGGGGTTAACCGGGAGCAACTGAACTTCTCCCAAATATCCTTGAAGGAAAGGAGTGAAGTACCAAATCAGGCCATAAACAATAACCCAAGCAGTCACTGCTCCAGCTACACCATAAAACATCCCTTCTAAAATGAAAGGATTTCTTATAAAAGAGGAAGAGGCACCTAAAAGTCTCATAATCTCTATTTCGTTTCTCTTAAGGCGAATCTTGAATCCGATAATCATCAAAATAACCAACGTTGCAAAGATCATTAAAAAGCCGACCACGCTCATGCCTACAATACGGATTGTAGTTGTAAAAGAAACAAGGTTTTTAATCACGTCTGTAGGGATAAAAACTTGCTCTATAACCGGTTCTTTAGATAGGATTTCTGCAATCATTGTCAGATCCTCCGGGGTGTTGGTGGAGATCTGTAAAGATGCAGGTAGCATGTTTGCGTTGACGAGCTCAACTAATATAGGCTCATCTTTATTGTCTGCTTGGTATTTTTTAAGGGCATCCTCTTTGGATACAAATGTAGTCTTAATTACTCTAACTTCTTGTTTTAAGGCATTATCTATTGTTTGAATATCTTGATCTGTTGTGCCGTCTTTAAAGAAGGCTATAACTTGTGGTCTGCGCTCAAAATACCTTAAGGTTTCTTGAGAGCCGGCTGCAACAAGTAAAAAAGTTAAAAGAGCAAGGAAAGTTAAAAACATCACCATAGTAGCTGCGATGGCCTGAAATGGAGTTCTTCTGATATTTCTTTTGGCAAACGAAAAAGCTCTACTCATAATTTTTAGTGCACTTCATACTTTCCTTCTTTGTTGTCATCGGTTATTTTGCCAGCCTTTATGGTAATCACTCTTCTTTTTAATTTATTGACTATTTCCTGATTATGGGTAGCCATTATAATTGTTGTGCCCCAAGAATTTATTTCATTTAGAAGCTGGATTACACCCCAAGCTGTTTTAGGGTCCAAATCCCCTGTTGGCTCGTCTGCCAAAAGTACATCAGGTTTTCCGACAACCGCTCTGGCAATGGCAGTTCTTTGTGCTTCGCCGCCTGAAAGTTGTCTTGGAAAAAGATTTCTTTTATCCCAAATTTCCACAAGCTTTAATATATGCTCTACGGTTTTTATAATCTCCTCATCACTTTTCCCCAAGACTTCCAACGCTAAAGCAACATTTTCAAAAACTGTCCGGTCATCTAAAAGTTTAAAATCCTGAAAAACCACTCCTACTTTTCTTCTTAAATTTGGAACATCCTTGTCTCTAACTTTTGTAATGTCTAAGTTACTAAACATTACCCTACCGGAAGTAGGTTTTACCTCTTTGGTAAGAATTCGAAGAAGTGTGGATTTTCCCGCACCGGATGGGCCGACTATAAATACAAAATCGCCTTGTTTTATTTCCAAAGAAATATCTTCTAAAGCAGAAGTATTGGAGCTGTATTTTTTACTGACATCTTCAAAAACTATCATGGCTACTTATTGCTACTGAAAACTGAGGACTGAAGGCTTGGGCTGTAGACTGTGAGGACCAAAGGTTCTATTTTACTTCTTCAACCTTGCCAACGTCCATTAACCAGCCTTCTTTAAGCGCTTTTTGAGTTTCCCCGAAAACCTTAACTTTTTTATTTTCATATTGCGATAAATCGACGACAGAAGAAGTCAAGGCAACCGGGACCGCGCCTTGACGCACCAGAACATGTGTTCCTTCTACGTATTCTGTTGAGTCTGAAGGTTGAGGACGAACCTTTACGGTTCCTTCTGCAAAATCTCTGAAAGTTCGCGTGTCCGATTCAGGGTCTTTTGCAACCGGCCCGTCAACTACAGCGCTTGTGAACCCGCCTGTGCTTTTTCTGGAGAGAATAAAGCCTGTGATAGTCCCCAAAATGACGGAAACAATAAGCACTGTTAAAAGAAGGCGTTTAGGATCATTTGAGGAGACAAAGTTTTTAATCAGTGTATCTTTTCCTAACGGTTGAACCTGTACCATTGTTATAAACTAATATTAACAATAAAACGAGTAATTTGTCTACCCCACAGATAGTTGTTTAGTTTCCGCTTCTATAAAGTCATTTAATTCTCCATCTAAAACGGCATCAGTATTTGAAGTTTCAACGTTAGTTCTTAAATCTTTGACCATATGATAAGGATGTAAAACGTATGATCTAATTTGGGTGCCCCATGAAGCTTGAGTCGTATCACCCTTTAACTGCTGTTTAACTTTAGCATCCTGGGCTTGTTGTTGCTCCCAAAGTTTTGCTCTAAGTAACTTCAAGGCATTTTCCCTGTTCTGCAGCTGAGATCTTTCTGTTTGACAGGTGACCACAATCCCTGTTGGGATATGTTTTAATCTGACTGCTGTTGAGACTTTATTGACGTTTTGTCCTCCTGCACCACCAGATCTAAAAGCTTCAAATTCCAGATCAGCTTCATTTATTTCCACCTCCGCCGGGTTTTCAATCACCGGCAGAACCTCTACTAAAGCAAAAGAAGTTTGACGTAAATGATCGGCATTAAAAGGGGATTGCCTGACTAATCTGTGAGTCCCCTTTTCTCCTTTTAAATACCCGTAAGCAAATGGTTCATGTACAATCATGGAAACTGTTTTAAAACCGGCTTCTTCACCTGCATCCTCATCTGTTATCTCGTATTCCCAGCGCATCTTTTCAAAATACCTTTGATACATTCTAACAAGCATGGCGCACCAATCCATAGCTTCTACCCCTCCTGCACCTGAGTGAACAGAAAGGATGGCCTCGGATTCATCATGTGGATTGGATAAAAACAACTTCAGTTCAAGCTTATCTAAAATTTCCTCAAGCTCTTTGATTTCTTTGTTTAAATCTTCCTTCAAAGATTCTTCCTCGGAAATTTCCAAAGCGTTGTTAATTCTGGATTCCAATTGTTCTAAGATTTCCAGTGTCTTTTGCTTATCTGAAAGCTGTTTGCTGATTGCTGTAGACTGACTTGGATTACTCCAAAAATCTTCTTTCATAGTTTGAGCTTCCAACTCCCTGATCTCACCACGCAGTTTTTCCCGATCAATTTGATCAGAAATTTTTTGAAACCTATCTTGCAATTCCTTTAGTTTATTTTGTATCTCTTCCATGGGATAAATTATACCTGACCTATGATATCATTGCGAGTGAAAGTCTTGTCCAATACAAGACTGTAAAATGAGGCTGGATGAGGTATAATGATAATATGTATAACTGGTTCGTGGATGAGAAAAAATTTAAAAAAGAAAATCCCAAAGAGTATAAACTCTGGAGGCTTATTCAACTTATCAATTATGGCCTGGACGGGGAAAAACTGGACAGAGAGGAGGTAAAGCGAGCTTGGCCCAGGATTAAGAATGAGCTTGATCCTTATAAAAGAAGGGTCCTGGAATATTTATTATGGGGAAAACAATACTCACTGCCAAACAACTTAAACTTTTGGAGTTTGTACAAAAAGAACCACAAATAACTAAAAGATTCTATTTTACAGGAGGAACGGCGCTTTCAGAGTTTTATCTTCAGCACAGATTATCAGAAGATATAGATTTATTTTGTGAAAAAGAAGAAGTTAACCAAACCGTAGTGGATATATTTTTGAGAAAAATTTCATCCTCTCTTAAAGTAGCAGAGATCAAGAAAAGCCAATTTTTAGGCTTAGTAAGTTATATTTTAGTTTTTGGGGATGGCGAGAAACTTAAAGTAGATTTTAACTATTATCCTTTTTTAAGAATTGAAAAGGGTAAAAAATACCATAATTTGGAAGTAGATAGTATTTATGATATTGCCGTTAATAAGGTACACACAATGTTTATGAGACTCCGAAGCAGAGATTTTGTTGATGTTTATTTTATAATGAAGACGGCTGGCTATATGTTAGACCAACTTATAAGGGACGCAAAGGTAAAATTTGACTGGGACATTGACAGGGTAACACTAGCCAGTCAATTTATGAAAGTAAGAGGAATTCAGGATATGCCAACCATTCTGACGCCGTTTAATCGAAAAGATTTCGAAGAATTTTTTGTGAAATTGGCCAAATCTTTGGAGGGTGATATATTTAAATAGATTATGCCGGATATGATTCATATTATTATGACCGGGGGGACAATTGATTCTGTATGGAATGGGGCGCAGGATACTGTGGTGGTGTCTGAATATTCTATTTTACCGGAATATTTTGCAGAGATTGGCAGGAATTTAAAGTTTTATGAAGAGATAAATTTTAGTGAGATTTGTATGAAAGACTCCAGGGCTTTAAATGAGGAAGACAGGAAAAACGTATTAAAGGCAATTGAGCAATCACAGGCAGATAAGATAATCGTTACTCACGGCACTTATACCATGCCTGATACTGCTAAGTTTTTAAAAGAACACTTAAAGAGAAAGGATCAGGTAATTGTTTTGACCGGTTCTATGGTGCCTATTAAAGGCTTTGATTTTTCAGACGGACCCTTTAATTTAGGATATGCTTTTGCCCAATCACAAAAATTAGAGCCGGGGGTTTATGTTTGTATGAATGCCAGAGTATTTACTCCGGAAGAAGTGGCTAAAAATATAGAAGAGGGTAAATTCTACTCCGTTTTTAAAGAAGAACAATAATTTATTCTATGATTTTGCATATTGATACCAAAGATCAAAAGATGGTTAGGGTTTCACTTAAAAAGGATAAAAAAGCAATAAAAAGCTTAAGTGAAGGAAATACATACGGCTCACAAGTACTTTTGCCTCTTATTGTGGAATTACTACAAACTACCAACTACAACCTACAAACTCTCACTGGGATTAAAGTCGAGACAGGTCCCGGCTCTTTTACCGGTTTAAGGGTTGGGGCGTCCGTTGCTAATGCTTTAGGTTTTGCATTAAAGATTCCTGTTAACGGAAAGCAACTAGAGACGGGTTTGGCCTACTAGTGCTATACTTTTTACATGGCTTGGCGTAATTGGTTTTTACCTCATAAAGACACACATAAAAAAGCTCACTTAATTTCTTGGGAGGCATTGCTTGTCTACGCTCTCTTTTTTATACTGTTGCAGGTAGGGTTTTCTATAATCAGCTACACAAAACCCGGAGTCTTAGGAATCAGCACCAGCATTGATTATAAAAGAGTTATTGAGCTGACAAACAAGCAACGGCAAGAGAAAGGCCTGTCTGTGTTAGTTGAAAATGAAGCCCTTAATAAAGCCGCAAAACTAAAGGCTGAAAATATGTTTGCAGAAAACTATTGGGCGCATTTTGCTCCTTCCGGTAAAACTCCATGGGATTTCATATTAGGCTCAGGTTATAAGTTCACTTATGCCGGAGAAAACTTAGCAAAAAACTTCTATACCCCCGATGAGGTAGTTGTTGCCTGGATGAATTCTCCAACTCATAGAGACAACCTTTTAAATTCAAACTATAAAGATATAGGAATAGCAGTTGCAGAAGGTGTTTTAAATGGTCAAAAGACAACACTTATAGTACAAGAATTTGGAACAACGGAAAATGTGAATGCGAAACCTGTTGTTGATGTTCAGGGTAAACACATATCAGTACCGCCAAAAGATTTTGATAACAAACCCCAGCTAATTGCCGGGTCGGAGATTAAATTGACGCCTAAACCAATGCTTGATCCGTATCTGTTTACAAAATACACAGGACTTTCTGTGCTTCTATTTATGACAGTACTTCTTAGTTTAGATATTTTAATATTATTTCGCAGAGGAGTTCTAAGAATTAGTTCTCACCATGTAGCTCATATGTCACTTTTAACAATATCCGCAACTACCCTGCTTACCAGTAGTTCAGGAGCAATATTATGATGCAACTGCTACCTTTGTATATATTGGGTATTGCCTCTATAGTATATTTAATTTGGGCGCTAATTTATCATAAACTGGATAAAAGTTTGACTTTTTCTATTTATATAGAGTATCTTTTAACTGCGTTACTTTCGATTATTCTTTTACTGGGAGTAATAGTCTAAATAGATGAAGGCCATAATACCTACAGGCGGGCGTGGTACCAGGATGCGTCCACTAACTTTTTCAACAAACAAACACTTTATTCCTGTTGCCAATAAACCCTTGATTTTTTACCCTGTAGAGACCATTGCCAATGCCGGGATTAAACAGGTAGCAATCACTTATAACCCGGGCGGACTTGAAGAAGCCAAAGAATATATGGGAGACGGAAGCAGATTTGGGCTTGAAATTACTTATGTTTTACAAGAAAAGCCGGCTGGGCTTGCAAATATAGTCCAAGTCTGTGAGGAGTTTATAGCAGGTGATTCTTTTGTTTTTCATTTAGGAGACAATATATTTGTAGACGGGATTAAAGATCAGGTTGAGTATTTTGAAAAGGAAAAGCCAAATGGATTGGTAACAATGATTCATCATAAAGAAAACAGAAGAATGGGTGTGCCTTTTTTTAATGATGAAGGCAGACTTATAAAATATGTTGAAAAACCAGAAAACCCTCCTCACGACTTTGCAGTGCCCGGAGTATATTTCGGAGATGTCAATTTTTTCAAATGTTTTAATAAGACAAACGGCATTAAGCCATCTGAAAGAGGAGAGTACGAAATTCCTGCAGCTTTTCAGTGGATGATTGACAATGGATTTAGGGTAGATGTAGTTGAATATAAAGGTACATGGTTGGACCCGGGCAAATTTGATGATTGGATAGATGCAAACCAATATTTCCTAAAAAACGGATTATTAGATTTAAAAGAAAGTAAAGTAGACTCTACAACAAAAATAGAGGGGAAAGTGAAGATTGGAAAAGGTTGTACAATTGTAAATTCCAAAATTTTAGGACCTTGTATTATTGGTGATAATGCGACAATTACAAATTCAGAAGTTGGACCCCTCACCTCCATTGCTGATAATTGTGAAATAGTTGGAAGTATCGTTAAAAATAGTGTACTTATGTGTGGGGTTAAAATTCTAGCTGTCAAAGAGCATCCGGTTGATAACAGTTTAATTGGGACAGACAGTGAGGTAATTGGAAAAAACGGCAGGGGAGCTACAACATCACTTTTTGTAGGTGAAAAGTGCAAGATACAACTATGACAAAACTTTTAGTTACAGGTGGTGCCGGATTTATCGGGTCAAATTTTATACATTACTGGCTAAAAAATCACCCGCAGGATCAGGTAATAAACCTTGATGCCCTAACTTATGCAGGTCACATAGAGTCTTTAAAAGATATTGAAGATAATTCAAATTATCAATTTGTTAAAGGGAGTATTACGGATTCTGAAGTAGTGGCCCAGGTAATGCTTGGGATTGATATAGTTGTAAACTTTGCCGCTGAGACTCATGTAGACAGATCGATTGTAGATCCGATGATATTTACAAAGACCAATGTTTTAGGCACAAACGCCTTATTGGATGCTGCTTTGAAAAACAAAGTTAAAAGGTTCCACCATATAAGTACTGATGAAGTGTATGGTAGTCTTGGGCCAAATGATCCTCCGTTTACGGAAAATACCAATTTTGCTCCCCGCTCGCCTTATGCTGCTTCTAAAGCAGGAGCAGAACAGTTGGTAACTGCATATTTTATTACCTTCGGATTACCCGTCACTATTACAAACTGTGCAGATAATTATGGTCTCTTTCACGATCCGGAGAAGCTGATCCCAAGATTTATTACTAATTTATTAGAAAGTAAAAAAGTACCTCTCATGGGTCAGGGAGAAAATATAAGAGAATGGCTGTTTGTGGAAGATCATTGTAGGGCAATTGATTTTGTATTAAATAAAGGAGCAGTAGGAGAAAAATATCTTATTTCAGGAAAAGAGTTACCCAATTTGGAAGTTACAAAAAAGATTCTTAATATTTTAGGAAAAGATGAATCTATGATAGAGTTTGTTGAACACAGATTAGGTCATGATTTTAGATATGCAATTGATGACTCAAAGCTTAGAGGCTTGGGCTGGCAACCACAAATGGATTTTGATGAAGGCTTAAAATTTACAGTGAACTGGTACAAAGAAAATGAATGGTGGTGGAAACCATTAAAAACGGGAAGGCCGAATGTGGACCGTGTAGCTCAAAAATCTTATGGACATAAGTAATATTAAAACAACTGCTATTTCCGGATTACTTGTTTTAGAAAGGCCTACCTCTGATGACGAGAGAGGATTTTTTAGAGAAGTTTTTCATCTTAATGAATTAGAAGAAGCCATAGGACACGAGTTTAAACCAATTCAGTGGAACCACTCGCACTCTAAACCGGGGGTATTAAGGGGTATCCATGCTGAAAATTGGAATAAGCTTATTTACCCGGTGAGAGGGGAGCTATTTGCTGCCGTTTCTGATATCAGACCTGACTCCCCCACTTTTGCAAAAACGGAAATCTTTCGATTCAATGATTCAAATAAATACGCATTGTTTATTTCTAAAGGTTTAGCCAATTCTTTTTGCATAACAGGAAGTTTAAGTGCAGATTATCTATATCTGGTCGATGCCTACTATGATGGTACTGATACAAGAGCAATTGCTTGGGATGATCCGGACCTAAATATCAAGTGGCCTGTTAAAAATCCAGTTCTTTCAGAGAGAGATAAAAATAACCCACGGATGAAAGACCTTTTTCCGGAGAAGTTTTCATGAAGATAGCAGTATTTGGTGGTGGTGGTTTAGTGGGAACAAGATTTATAAATTTGCAAAAGGATAATTTTGAAATAGAGTCCCCTTCTGTATCTGAAGTTAATGTATTAGATAAGTTGGCAGTTTTAAGGTTTATCCAGGCATCGGGTGCAGATACTGTTATAAACTTTGCAGCCATTACTGATGTAGAAAAATCAGAAGAGGAAGCAGGAGACAAGGATGGTATCTGTTTTCAAGTGAATGCAATCGGAGCCCGGAATGCAGCTGATGTTTGTAAAGATTTAAATAAGCATTTAATACATATTTCTACAGAATATGTTTTTGACGGCACAAAATCCGACAGTCCATATACAGAAACAGATTTACCAAACCCCAAAAACTGGTATGGAATGACTAAACTTTTTGGTGAAGAATTTGTTTTAAAAAGCGGATGTAGGTCTACTATTGTCAGAATATCCATGCCATATTCTCCTTTTTACGGAGAGAAATCAGATGTAGCCAGATTTTTCCTAACCCAGCTTAAAAAGGGAAATGCTATAAGAGCAATTGAAGATCAAAGAGTTACCCCAACTTTGGTAGATGATATAGTGAACGCTTTACAGGCTTTGATAGAAAAACAAAGTTTGGGTTTATACCATGTAAGCAGCAAAGACAGTGTGACACCCTTAGAGTTTGCAAAAACTATAGCAGGGGTTTTCCGTCTTAATTATCATTTGGTTATTCCGGTGAGTTTTAAAGAATATAATAAAACTAAAAAGGCTAAGCTTTTGCAATATTCCTGGTTAAACCCGGCAAAATTTGAAAAGGAATTTGGCGATCAGATTTTACATACTGCTGAGGAAGATCTGGTAATTTTTAAACAGATTGTTGACTCATCCGTACACAATTAGATATAGTAACCAAAGTATGGCAAACAGCAAAAAAGCTTTTATAACCGGCATCTCAGGTCAAGACGGTTCATATTTAACTGAATTTTTACTTAATAAAGGATATGAAATTGCCGGATTTGTCAGGCGTACGGCTGCCAATGATCCGAATAACATTCAGCACTTAAAAGATGAGATCAAAATATATTACGGTGATTTAAATTGGCCGGAGTCTATAGCACTTGCTTTATTAGATTTCAAGCCGGATGAGATTTATAATTTAGCTGCTCAATCATCCCCCTTAGCGTCCTTTCATGATCCTATCGGAACAATGATGATAACCGGTGTTGGAGCAGTCCAGGTTTTTGAAAGGGCAAAACAGATTGTGCCACTGGCAAAGATCTATCAGGCTTCTACCTCTGAGATGTTTGGTGAGCCAGGGCAGATACCGCAAAATGAAAAAACTCCCATAATTCCGGCTAATCCTTATGCGGCAGCAAAGGCCTACGCCCACTATATGGCATTAATCGCCAGAAAGGATAGAAATAATCCACAGTTTATATCAGCCGGAATATTGTTTAACCATGAGAGTCCAAGAAGGGGTATTAATTTTCTCACCAGGAAAATATCGGTTGCAGTGGCCTGTATCAAGAATCAGATCAGAGAAGGTATTCCTCTTAATGAATTTGGTGAACCGATAGTTCAAAACGGAAAGGTAAAAATTGGCTATTTGAAATCGGAAAGAGATTGGGGTTATTCACCTGATTACGTAGAAGCAATGTGGTTAATGTTGCAACAAGACAGAGCAGATGATTTTGTAATCGCAACCGGAGAGGTGCACACAGTTGAAGATTTCTGTAAAGAGGCATTTGCTACAGTTGGTTTGGATTTTAGAAATTATGTTGTGGCAGATCCTAAATTTATTCCACCGGTTAATACAGGTCCTCTGAGAGGTGATTATTCGAAGGCCAAGAAAATTTTAGGGTGGAAGCCAAAAACTACCTTTAAAGAATTGGTTAACATAATGGTACACTCAGATTTAGCCAAATTTTCCTAGTCCTTTTCCTAAGTAAAATTGCGAATTTTTCTGTATTCCATTACAATCTAACAAGATGAAAAAAGTATCAGTGGTTCTTCCTACCTACAATGAGCAGGCAAATCTTGCACAAACTGTAGAAAAAGTTCTCGCTCAAGAGGAACATCTTCCAGGCTGGGAGATATATATCATCATTGCAGACGATGTCCGTTCCTCCGATGATACTGAAAAAATAGCCAAGCAGTTAGTTGACAAAAATAAACGTGTTCACTTTATAAAAGTTGATCCGGGTTTAGGCGTAGGTTTAATAGAGGGACACAAATACGCATTAGAAAAATTACACCCTGATGTTTTGGCTCAAATTGATGCAGACGGACAAGTAGTGCCGGATGTTTTAATTAGGCTTGTAAAAACAGTTGAACAAGGTTATAGCTTGGTAATTGGTTCCCGGTTTATCAGCGGCGGTCAGAATCAACTCTCTTTTGTAAGAAGGCTTTTTACTTATGGGGCGTCTATATTTTTCAGGATGATGGTTGGACCTTGGGATGTAAAAGAAGTTACAAATTCTGCCAGGGCTTTTACTCCCGAGCTTTTTAAAAAGCTTAATCTCAGTAACCTTCTTTGGAGAGAAAAAACTTTTATTGTACAACCTGCTTTTTTACATGAGGCAATTTTAGCCGGAGCAAAGTATAAAGAAGTGCCTTTAGTTTTTAAAAATAGATTAGAGGGTTACTCTAAAAATAAGGTATTTAATTATACTTATGATGTTATAACTTATTGCCTTGATGTTAAGTTGCACCAGCTAGGGATAAATATACCCTTTTTTAAACTCACAAGAAGGGCTAAGACCCTAGTGAAATTTGGATTGGTTGGGTTTATAGGAACTGTAGTGGACTTTTTCTTCTATAAAGTATTTATCAATTACTTAACTTTGACACCGGCAACATCTAAGGGTTTTTCTACAGAAGTGGCAATTCTAAATAATTTTATCTTAAATAATTATTGGACATTCAAGTATCGAAAAACTAAAACAAATATATGGCAGAAGATGGGGATTTTCAATTTAGTAAGTCTTGGAGGATTAATTATTGGTGTATTAATTGTAAAGTCATTGCACATAGCTTATGGTGATGGGTTCACAAATATTTTGGGTAGGCCAATTGCCTATAATAACTTTTACTTTTTTGCAACTATCCCCCCGGTAATGATTTGGAATTTTACAATCAACCACTTTATTACTTGGCGTAATCAAGATGACTGAATTAATTAAATAGCATGGGATTAGGAACAGGAGCAGTATTTTCTATCAAGAAATTTTGAGAGTATAGATAGATTGCAAGTAAAATAATAGGTAGAATTATTTTAAACTCACGACTAACCAATACTTTTTCAAAAGAAATTAGCAGAAACGGGGTGATAGGCAGGATATAGCGGCTTATATCTCTGTGAGCAATTAAAGTAGAAGCGAAAAGATATGTTAAGACAAAATAAGACATTGGATATAGACCTCTCCTCCAAAGATAGATGGCTCCCAAAAAGCCCAGTATAAATATATATATCAGTTCCTCAAGCCATATTTCTCCAACCCAAAATTGGTGCTTATTAAATACCTGGAATGGAGGAAAAGTTAAATGAATATTATCTCCGCTTTTAAAATATGCCCAGAAGTCGCCCAGACTTTGCTGGTAGAGAAAAAACACCCCTAAAAGTGTAAAGGGGATTAAAATTAAAGGGAAGTATTTTAGACGGCTTAAAAATGGTTTAACAATTCCCTGTAATCTGATTTGTGTAAACATTCTGAAATGAATAAAAAGCATTAAAGCTATAAATAGTAAAATACCCGGTGGACGAGTCAGTTGGGCCAAACTTGCAAAGACTGCTGTAAATAAAAGATATTGAAAATTTCTTGTTACTTCGTATTTCATAAATAGATATACAGAAAAAGTCGTTAAGAAAATAAATAGAGGCTCGGAAGAACCAACACTATGTACGATTACCCACCTTGCGGGTAAAATTAAGAAAATAAAGCTCAAAAAAAGCGGATTAGATGTAAGTTTAAAATCCCGAACTAATATATAAAATGCCCAGACTGCTAAAATTGTCGAAGTGATTGTTACAAAAAGCATAGATTTTAAATACCCTACAAGTGGTGCAAAAACATTTATTAGTAATGAATAACCGGGAAAGTGTGAAGGAAAGTAGCTTGCAGGCAGTGATTGGGGGAGGGTTGCGATAAGTTCAGGATTGTATAAACTTTTAGCAACAATAACATATTCCAGTCCGTCGAAATTTCTGTAAATGGCAGAAAACCCTTGAGAAAAGTCTAAGCCCCAAAAATTTTTCAATGCCAGAAGATGTGGAAGCCAGATAGATAAGCTTATAGTAACAACTAAAACAGCAAGGATAGAAAGGTCTTTGACTGAAGCTTTCATATACCTATAAATCATAGCAGAAAGTACGTTTATTATGCTACACTTTAAGGAATAAATTTAACTATGACTCGCGAATTATCTGTTTTTTTTCCGTGTATAAACGAGGAGGGGAATGTTGAAAAAATTGTTAGAAAAGCTCAAAGATTTTTAGAAGAACTTAAACTTAAGTATGAGATTATTATTGTAGATGACGGTTCAAAAGATAAAACCGGTGAGATTGCTGACAATTTGGCAAAGAATGATTCTCATATCAGGGTAATACATCATCCGAAGAACTTAGGTTATGGGGAAGCTTTAAAATCAGGCTTTTACAATGCCAAATACGACACGATTGTTTATACGGACGGAGACGGTCAATTTGACTTTGCAGAGGTGACAAAGTTTTTGGAAAAGATTGAAGACAATGATTTAATAATAGGATACAGAATTAAAAGAAGAGACCCATTTTTTAGAATTCTTTTTAAAGAAGGTTGGAAGTTATCGTTGCTGCTATTTTTCAGATTAACCTTAAGAGATGTTGATTGCGGATTTAAGATGATTAGAAAGGCGGTTTTGGAAAAGATTCCTCATTTAGAATCTGGCAGGGGAGCAATGATAAATGCAGAAGTTGCAATTAAAGCTAAAAAATTCGGTTTTAAAATAGCAGAGGTTGGAGTAAATCACTACCCAAGAGTTTCGGGCAAACCAACAGGCGCTTCATTGAATGTAATAATTAAATCATATTTGGATTTAGTAAGAATGTGGTGGGGGCTTAAGCAAAATAAAGGTGCATTTATCATGCTTTTGGCGATTCTTACGCTCGCTTCATTCCTAAGATTTTATAAGCTGGATGAATATATGATCTTTTTAGGAGATGAAGGCCGGGATGCAATCATTGTAAAAAACATGTGGGTTGAGCGCCACTTTCCTTTAATAGGGCCTCCTACCTCTGTTGGGAATATATATTTAGGTCCGCTTTATTACTACATGATGTTTGTTCCAATGGCATTAACAGGATTTAACCCTGTTTCTGCTACTGTTATGGTTGCATTAATTGGAGTATTGACTGTAGTATTTGTATACTACTTAGGAAAAGTTTGGTTTGGTAAAACTGCAGGTCTTATTGCTTCATTCTTATATGCTATTTCCCCTGTCACCATAAATTATAGTAAGTTCTCTTGGAATCCTAATCCTTTGCCTTTATTTGCACTGATAGCAATTTTTGGATTATATAGACTACACAAAGGGGGAAACTTTAACTGGTTAATATTTACCGGGGCTTCGCTTGCGGCTGCTTTACAAATGCATTACTTGGCTTTGATTCTAATTCCTGTTTCAGCCTTTTTGTATGTTTTTGAGGTAGTAAAAAGAGTTAGGGCAAAAATGGGAATGAAAAATTTAATTTCCGGTACGGTGTTTGGGATTATAACATTTCTAATTATCATGTCTCCCCTGGTCTGGTTTGATTTAAGGCATAATTTTTTAAACTATAGAGCGATAACAACGCTTTTTACGGAAGACGGAACATTAAAAAGCGATTTGGTAACCAATGTTTCAAAGATTCCGGCGATTTATACCAATAACCTGATCGGAAGATATATGGCAGGGGAAAACCTATACACTTCTATTTTACTTGGGATAGTTATTATCTCTGCTTTGGTTTTTAAAGGGTGGCCAAGACTGGCACTAGGGGTTTGGTTGGTGATTGGACTTTTTGGGATATCATTTTATCAGCAAAATATATACGATCATTACCTGGGTTTTTTAAACCCGGTCCCCTTTTTGCTCTTAGGATCTTTATTTGAAGTGAAGTTTATAAATAAAGATATCAAAAATGGATTTAGGGTGGGTTTGTTAATTCTTATTGTTTCCTTGACTTTTTTAAATCTTCAAAAAAGCCCTCTGAATTATCCGCCAAATAATCAGTTGCAGAGGACACAGGATGTGGCAAAATTTATTATTGAAAAAAGCGGGAATCAGGATTTTAACTTTGCCCTTCTTGCAAAAAGCAATTATGATTCAGCATATCAATTTTTATTGGATCAATATAGCCATAAACCGAAACAGGTTCCGATAGATATTACCAAGCAACTATTTGTAGTTTGTGAAGACTTACCCTGCGAGCCTACCCATAGTGCTAAATATGAGGTAGCCGGATTTGGTTGGTCTAAAATTGAGTGGACAGAGGATGTTTACGGCGTAAGAGTATATAAGCTTGTACACAACCCAAGCGGAAAACCATGAGTACTAAACTATCGGTTGTTATACCTGCATATAATGAGGCTAAAAACTTAGAAAGGGGAGTTTTGAATCAAGTTGCCCAATTTTTCAAAAAGTCAGGATTAGATTATGAAGTAATAATTGTTGACGATGGCTCTTCAGATTCAACAGTGGATCTAATAAAAAAACAAGTCTCCCAAGATAAAAACTTCCGTTTGGTTCAAAATGTTCATGGAGGAAAGGCTATGGCGGTAATGACCGGGATGATGTCAGCAAAGGGGGATATAGTTTTATTTACGGATATGGATCAGGCAACTCCAATTGATCAACTCAACAAATTTATTCCTAAATTTGAAGAAGGATTTGATATTGTCATCGGTTCAAGACAAGGAAGGAGAGGTGCACCGCTTATAAGGAAGTTATCCGCCTGGGGATTTTCTGTTTCAAGGAGAATTATTTTAGGACTACCGTTTAAAGATACCCAGTGTGGATTTAAAGCATTTAATAAAGATTCTATTCAAAAAATCGTCCCTAAAATTAAAAGGGAATGGGGAGTGGTGCACTTTAAAGGCGGGGCAGTTAATGCGGGATTTGATGTAGAAGTTTTGTATTTAGCTAAAAAGTATGGTTTTAAGATTGCAGAAGTTGATGTTGAGTGGAAGTATGTAGATACGGAAAGAGTACAGGTTGTAAAGGACGCAGCAGCAGCAATTTATGACATGCTGCGCGTCCGCATAAATGACTTTTCAGGAAAGTATTAAGCTCATATAGAGCTTGCCTCAAAGGGAGTAGGGAAGTACAATTAAAGTGTGAAGTTTTTCAGACAATACCAGACGGAACTCCTTGCCTTATTTATACTAGTTGTTGTTTATTTTGCTTTAAGGTTGCCAAATTTAACTTTGCAGCCGATTTTTGCCGATGAGGCAATCTATATTAGGTGGGCACAGGTTATGAAATCTGAACCTACCCTTAGATTTTTACCCTTATCAGATGGTAAGACCCCTCTTTTTATGTGGATGATGATTCCCCTATTTAAAGTATTTAGCGATCCCCTATTTGCCGGCAGGTTTTTATCTATTATATCCGGTCTTTTTACTCTACTTGGGGTATTTTTCTTATCCAGAAAATTTTTCAACAATAAGGTAGCTTCCTGGGCAACTTTATTTTATGTAATTACTCCGTATACTGTTTTTTTTGATCGTATGGCTTTGGTAGATTCGATGTTGTCTGCTTTTACTATCTGGTCACTCTATTTTACAATGTGGGTCATAAGAAATTTGAGATTAGATCTGGCAATGATTTTAGGGTACTTACTTGGGAGTGCACTTTTAACTAAAACTCCGGCCATGATGAGTATCTTGGTGCTGCCTGTAACCTTGTTGGCACTGAAAAAAAATAGCCAAGGCAAATATCCTATTTTGAAAGCGTTGGTTCTACTAGTGGTGGCCAGCTTAATTGCTTTTTTTATGTACAACTTATTAAGGCTTGGGCCTAACTTTCACTTACTTTCCGGTAGGAACGCAGATTATATTTTTTCACCTTTTGAGCTTGTAAACAGACCTTTGGATCCTTTCATACCTCACTTGCGGGATATGGTTGATTGGTATCCAAAGCTTTTTAGTTTACCTATATTAGTACTTGTTGGACTGGGGGTTTATTACATCACTTTCAGCTTTAATAAATTAGGACTGGCAATATTAGCGTGGGCTTTGATTCCTTTACTGCTTGAGATGATTTTACTTAAGACTTTTACCGCAAGGTATCTGTTAACTAGTGTCGCGCCTTCTCTGATTTTTGCAGGTTTCGGATTGACTAAGGTTTTAGAGAAAGTGAAAATTGGGAACAATCTTAAAACAGTTATTGTACTTATTGCAGTATTGCCCATTGCACTAAGATTTAACTATCAGCTGATTACAAATCCTCCTCCCCAAGGTTTGCCAAATGAAGAAAGAAGAGGCTATTTTGAAGATTGGACCGCAGGTTATGGTCTTTTTGATATTGCAGATTTTTTGAAAGAAGAAAGGAAAAAAGGTAAAGTAGTGGTGGGAACCCAGGGATTTTTCGGAACACTTCCTGACGGTCTTTATATATATTTGGATAAGGATGATATTGCGATAGTTGGTAGTGGTGCGACAATTTCAGCCCAAATCAGAGAGAGCGCACAGGATAGTCCCACTTATTTTGTGGGAAACAAAAAAAATATCAGAGGAAATATTCAAAACGCAGATCTTATTAAGGAATACCAAAAAACAAAGCCTTTGGATGGATCGGAGCAGGATGCGATGGTGCTGTATAGAATTTTACCGTAACTTGAAATGTTCAAATTTTTAGAAAAAAAACCTGTTTCATTTTGGATAATAGTAACTCTAATTTTTACTATACCGACATTTTATCAGTTAATAAGACCTGGTTTTTTCTTTATGCAAGATGACCTGCAGGCTCTTAGGGTTCACCAAATGTTTAAGTGTTTTGAAGATTTTCAGATCCCTTGCAGATGGGTACCGGATATGGGATACCAATTTGGTTATCCTCAGTTCTCATTCTACCCTCCCAGTATCTATTACCTTGGGGCATTTTTGCATCTTTTAGGTGTGGAAATTATTGACTCTGTGAAGATTCTATTTATTCTCGGTTTAATACTTTCAACTCTCATTATGTTTATTTTCTTAAAAGCTTTTTTTGAAGGAGAGACTCTTGAAAAAAGTTTTAGTAAAACTCTCCTGCCTTCTTTTATAGGAGCAATGCTTTATACCTTTGTTCCTTATAAAGCACTGGAAGTATATGTTAGGGGAGCTCTGAACGAATTTTGGAGTTTAGTAATTTTCCCTTTAATTTTTTGGGCAATTTATCAACTAATCACAAAGAAAAAAAGAAAATATATGATTTTTCTCGCTCTTTCTGTAGCTTTACTTATGTTGACCCATAGCCTCATGACACTTATATTTGCTCCGGTTGCTCTTTTATGGTGTCTGACATTGCTGATATTAAAACGAGAGAAATCAGTTTTGCCAAAGATCGTTTTCGGGGGCTTGCTGGGTATAGGACTGGCATCTTTTTTTAGCCTCCCTGTTATCTTAGAAGGGGAATATGTTCATCTTGAATCTTTGCAAGGCGGATATTTTGACTGGCGTCAACACTTCGTTTCCATAAATAGGCTATTTGTTTCCAACCTTTGGGGATATGGATCATCAGGGTTAAATCAGGATAATGACTTAACGCTATCAACCGGCCAGATACATTCGGCGGTTGCTGCACTGGGTGTAATTTTAGCCTTTGTTTTTTTTAAGAAACAAAAAAATATTGCAATCGTTTCAATAGTCTTGTCTATAATTGAACTGGCAGTATTATTTTTAATCCATCAAAAATCTTCTTTTATTTGGGAAAGGATTCCGGTTTTATGGTGGTTGCAATTTCCCTGGAGATTTTTAACAGATAGCATTTTCCTCCTATCTTTTTTAGGTGCTATCGCAGTTTTTTTTGTTGGTTTAATTCACAAAAAACTTGTCGTAATTTTTTCAATTACTGTTTTGGTTTCAATATTTTTGCTTCATGGTAAATTCTTTATACCTAAAGATTGGCAAAATATTTCCGACGCGGATAAATTTTCAGGCAAGCTTTGGGAGAAGCAACTGACCATTAGTATTTTTGACTACTTACCAATTTTTGCCAAACTACCGCCTAATCATAAAGCCCCGGAGTTTCCCGAAATTCTAGATGGGGAAGCAATCCTTACAAACTATAAGAAAGGCAGTAATTATCAAACAGGTGAGGTAGATGTAAAAAAAATCTCTACTATCAGAATACCTCTATTTGATTTTCCCGGCATGAAAGTGACGGCAAACGGAAAGGTTTTGTCTCACAGAAATAATGATTGCAGAGGGGAAGAGTATTGTTTTGGTCTGATTACATTTAACCTTCCGCCAGGACAATACAAAATTAAGACTCAGTTGGAAGATACACCGGTCAGGTTTGCAGGTAATGTTATTAGTTTGGCTTCTTTCATAATTGTATTAACTTTAGCGTTACAAAGGAGACATGATGGAAAAATTTTTATTTAATAGAAAAGGCTTATTTATTTTTTGGGCATTACTTCTGGGACTTATTATCTGGCCGCTTTTACTACCGGGATATTTTTCCCATCATGATGATCTTCAAGTAATGAGGATCTTTGAAATGAGAAAATGCCTTGAAGATCTGCAAATTCCCTGCCGTTGGGTACCGGATATGGGATATGGTAACGGTTACCCTTTATTCAACTACTATAATGTCCTCCCTTATTATATAGGAGCAATCTCCAGTTTCTTAGTAGGATATATTTTGGCTGCCAAATTACTATTTGCAATTCCCTTGGTTTTGGGAGCTTTTTCGATATATATTTTGGCAAAAGAAATCTTTGGTAAAGGTCCGGCAATACTTGCAACAGTTCTCTTTTCTTTTGCTCCCTATAAGGCTTTAGATATATATGTCAGAGGAGCGGTTGCTGAAAGTTTTGCTATGGCGATTATTCCTTTTACTTTTTATTATGCCTTAAGACTTATAAAACAAGGGAATATAAAGTATTTAACTGGTTTCTGTGTAACTTTAGCACTATTTTTAATCAGTCATAATATTATGACCCTTTTGT
The DNA here is from genome assembly GCA_964432475.1 of uncultured Gammaproteobacteria bacterium. Lineage (GTDB taxonomy): Bacteria > Patescibacteriota > Microgenomatia > Daviesbacterales > UBA10151 > CAYSNN01. Next base: position 2,886 of record CAYSNN010000006.1, on the reverse strand, counting down.
TTTTACCTGTTTTATTTGTTTTTATACTTTTTTATCTGGTACAAGAAAAGTGGAAAAATATAGCATATGTAATATTGGCATTGAGCTTAGGTATAGGCTTATCTGCTTTCTTTGTTTTTCCTGCATATCTTGAAAAGAATTTAGTCCAAATAGATAACCTGATTAAACTGGATTTAAATTTCAGAGCTCATTTTGTAACCTTGGACCAACTTTTTTTTAATAGATTTTGGGGTTACGGTGCTTCATCTTCCGGGACAAATGATACTATTTCTTTCCAAGCGGGTTGGCCTCATTGGTGGATAGTAATTGGTGCTTTAGTTTTGTTTTTATTTAATCTAATCCGGAAACGAAAAGTCTCCGACCTCCTCCCTCTTGTATTAATTGTAATTTTTTTGTTTTCTGTTTTTATGACTCATATAAAATCAGCTTTTGTTTGGGAAAAAATTGAAATATTAAAATTTACCCAGTTTCCCTGGAGGTTTTTGTCAGTGGCAACTTTTGCGGCTAGTTTGATTGGAGCATACACCCTTCAAGCTTTAAAAGGAAGCAAGAAAATCTTATTTTTTCTCATTGTTTTAACTGTTGTTTTAAACTGGAGTTTTTTTAAGCCGGGGAAATTCTATACTGAAATGAATGATCGGAAAAAATTGTCAGGTATCTTTTGGGAGGAACAACAAAGGGCTGCTGTTTTAGACTACTTACCCAAGACTGCTACTCAGCCAAGAGAAGTAGCACCAAATATACCACAGGTTGTATTGGGAAAAGCCGTAATTGAAAACTTTGAGAATAGGTCAAATAGATGGAAATTTAAAACACAAGTAAGTGGCAGCTCTACTATAGAGGTACCTGTTTTCGATTTTCCTGGTTGGGAAGTTTGGATAAACAGTAAAAAGGCAGATTACTCCAGTAATAATGTTCTAGGAAGAATTAGTATCAATTTTGATAAAGCAGGGAACTATTTGGTAGAAGGAAAATTCAAAGATACTACGATTCGCCAGGTTTCAAATCTTGTTTCCGTGATTTCTTTTGGAGTGCTGATAGGGATCCTTAATGGAAAACGTAAGAAAACTTTTGAATAAATATATTTGGATCGGAATAATTGTTTTATTTATCCCGGCATGCTGGGCGTTATTTATTCCGGGTTTTTACGGAGCATCTGATGATATTCATATAGCTTGGCTTTATGAATTTCACAAAACCATCATGATGGGGAAGTTCCCCCCCCGGTTTGTACCTGACCTAAGTTTTGGGTTTGGTTACCCTCTCTTTAATTTTGTTTTTCCGTTACCATTTTATGTAGCTGAATTATTTCACCTTTCAGGCTTGAGTTTAGTTGATAGCATCAAAGCATTGTTTTTTATCAGTATCCCTCTGTCTTTTCTTTCCATGTATCTGCTTTTGAGACAGTTTGCCTCTAAGTTGTTAAGTTTAGCCGGAGCGGTTTTGTATATTTATGCTCCTTATAGGGCTGTAGATTTGTATATCCGGGGAGCGATAGGTGAGATAGTTAGTTTTGTATTCCTGCCGTTAATTGTTTTATCAATAGTAAAAATTAAGGGATTAAATTTAAGATGGGTGGGGATTGGAGCGCTTGTTCTGTCTTTTCTGGTCTTGTCGCATAATATAACGGCTTATATGTTCTTACCCTTTTCCGCCCTCCTTCTTCTAATTCAACTGATTGTTACTAAAAATAAAATGGTTTTTCTTGGAAAATCCATTTCGATGATTTCGTTAGGCTTACTTATCAGTATTTATTTTTGGTTACCGGCGGTTATTGAGTCGGGGCTTATGAGCTATGACACTGTTTTTAATTTTGCCGATCATTACCCAACGATTTTACAGCTTATTACACCTTATTGGGGATATGGGGCATCTGTTCCTGGTCCGGGAGACGGGATGTCTTTCTTTTTAGGGACAGCAAATATATTGGTACTTATTGCTGCGTTCTTAGTAACCTTTATCTTTTGGTCTAAGCTAAAAAAAGATATTAAAATGATGCTTATTTGGATTTCTGTTTGCTTGAGTCTAGCGTTTTTCCTTATGAATTATCGATCTTTTGCCTTTTGGAATAGTATTCCTATGATTCCATATTTTCAGTTTCCTTGGAGGTTTTTGATATTAACAACTTTTGCTATCCCAATACTGATAATCGTTTTTGATAAAATGCGTTTTAAGTCAGCAATAGCTGCACTGGTAATTGCCGTTACTTTAATTACTAACGGGGGTTACTTTAGACCACAAGATTTTTTGGGAAGAGAAGACCATTATTTTCTGAATCGATATATACCTACTCCGATTGCCAGCAAAGAGTATCTTGGGACACAAGAAGAATATTTGAGATTACCCAAAAATACTAAGATAAGACCTGATAGAAATTATCCTATTGTTTCTGCTGAAGCTGATATAATAAAGAAAGTTAACAGAACTAATGATTTAGATGCTTCGATTGTAACCGAATCTACCCTCAGTGCAACCATAAATTATAATAAATATTTCTTCCCCGGCTGGGTTGCTAAAATAGATGATCAGCAAAGCAGGATTGAAATTGGTGAACCTTTTGGACAGATCATCGTGAATGTCCCTGCAGGTAGCCATACTATAAAAATAACATTTGAAGAAACAAGCTTTCGAAAGTTTCTAAATGCTATCTCTTTGGGCGCTTTTTTAGTATCATTAGGGATGTGCTTTACAAGAAAACCATTATCCTTAATTGGCCATTTTTTGTAGGTTTGGTTTTGACTATTGGCTTAGTCGGGCTGCTTTTAATTTCACCGGTAATTTCTCAAAACGATATTATCAGACTTCATGAAATGGATAAGTGTTTTAAAGACTTTCAAATTCCCTGCCGTTTCGTACCGGATTTGAAAAATGCATATGGCTATCCTC
>CAYSNN010000005.1:32064-38877 GCA_964432475.1 uncultured Gammaproteobacteria bacterium | reverse complement strand
GCAAATTCAGAATTGGTTAGATGGCGGCAAATTAGTTATTGCCAACAGATATATTTCCTCATCCAAAGCTCACATGGGGGCAAATTTACCTGAAGAAGAAAGAATGGAATTTTTTAAGTGGTTGGAGAAATTAGAATATGAAACCAACCGGTTACCAAAGGAAGATATAACAATTCTCTTAAATGTTGAAGCAAAAGTTGGTCAAGATAATTCCTTTAATGAATTGACAGATATTCATGAACAGAATTTAATTCATCTTGAAGAGGCGAACAAGATCTATCTGGATCTTGCAAAGGTTGAAGCTAGTTGGTATATAGTGGATTGTATGATTGGTGATCAAATGAAAAGCCGGGAAGATATACACAAAGAGTTGCTGCAAATTTTAGAAGGAAAATTAGATGTTGGGTAAACAAATTGAAACCAGAATAAAGCTGGGCTTAATTACTGTATTGGCAGTTTTTGCCTTATCCTTAATTTTGGCTCAAAAAGCCACTCCAAACTCCGGCCCCTTTTTTGCGTTAAAGAGAACGCAGGAAAGAATATTTTTGAGTCTTAAAAATAATCCTCCGGATAGGATAGATTATATGAGTAGACTTTTGGATAATCGTTTGGATGAATTAAACCGCGATGTAAAAAGCCAGAGATATGGTTATATTCTGCCTGCAGCTTCCAGGTATTCAACCCTGGCAGGACAAATTACGGATTTGATTGTGGCCAATAAGTTAACAGATAAAGTTAATCCGGTTAAAATTCAATTCTTAAATCACAAAAAGATATTAAGGGAAATTTATGTAATTTATCCAAAAAATACGGAAAATGTAGAATATAAATATATTGAAGACGACATTAATTATTTAGATCTTTATTTGGACAAGCTCTCCAAAGTTAAATTTTAGTTAAGGCTTTTCAAGGCAGAAAAAGCTTTATCTATGTCTTTAGTTTTCTGAACTTATCACTACAAATCAAAAGACGAAATTCATACTTGCAATTTATAAAAATTAGCAGTAGTTTAATATCTTAATATGTCTATTGCCGTTGAAGCTGGTAGAGGAATAGGTATTGAGGCAGGTCGTAAAACTTGGGATTTAGTCGAGAAAGTTGGTAGTGGTTTGCAAGTGGTGGCTTCAGGTCTTGCCAGAGGATCGGAGAGACTGATAAGTTATATTGAGCCTTTATATAATCGGTTAAATACAACTGAGACCACAGTAGTTTGTAGAGTTGAAGAACTGCACGGAAGTAAATTATTCTTAATAGCTGAGTTAGGTACCAGGCCGGCGCAGGGTTTGGGAATACGTCCGAATTCTTATGTTGCACTCATAACTTGGTCTGGTACCCGACCTAATTTTTCCAGCCCTTGGCAAGAAAGTGTAACTATAAAAGGTTTGCATAGTGGAGCAGTTAGAGAAAGACTGACAGATGGATTTTTGATTTCCTTCAGGAATTAGTAATTTCCTACTTGAAAAAAGTTTAGTATTTCATTATCGTTACTGGAGTAATAATTTGATATGGCAAAAGATACACCAAAACCCTCTGTTTTTGATCTGTTAGGCACTCTCCCGGACTGGGCTTTAAAAGAACATATTAAAAAAGGGATTATTAAAATCGATCCGTTGCCGGAAAATTGGGAAGAAGTAGTAGATGAAGTGACCATTGATTTCCATTTAGGCAGCAAACTGCGTGTTTTCTCCATGGATGGGATGAATACCATCGATACCAAATTTACCAACAAAGAAGACATGGAAAAGATGATGAGACTGGTGGAGTTAAAGCCTGGTCAGCCTTTTATTCTAACCGAGCACGATTTTGTTATAGCTACCACCGAAGAAAGACTCACTTTGCCAAATGATATTATCGGCCATCTTCACGGTAAATCATCTTTGGCCCGTTTGGGAGTGGTAGTTCACTCAACTGCTGCCAGGTTTGATCCGGGTTGGGACGGGCATCCTGTTTTAGAGTTTGGCACTTTTCTAAGAGGGAAAAGACTAATAATTTACGAGGGAAGCCCGATTTGTGCATTCTCTTTTGAAAAATTGGCAGCACCGGTTGAAAGATCTTATAAAAGTAGCCCAAATAACAGGTATGGAGGATCGGATTTACCCCAAGTTTCAAATTTAATGGGAAAGAGGAAAAATGGTAATAGGAGTAGATGAAATACTAAGAAGAGTTAAAAAAGAAAAACTCATTGAGAATCTGGGGAAAAGAGAATTACAAAATCCCGAAGGGGTGGGAGTGGATTTAAGGCTTGGGGCTATTCATAAGATCATAGAAGGCGGGGCATTCATTCAAGGGGATAACGGACAGGTTTTAGGTAGCAGAAAGGGTGTTAAAACTCAAACTATAGCAGAGTATAACAAGAGAAAAAGGAAACAAGAATGGGTAGTAATAAAACCCGGGGATTATTATCTTGTTTCCACTTTAGAAACTTTAAATACTCCAAAAGATTTAATGCCGCTTATTTTCCCCAGGACTTCGCTTTTTAGGGCAGGGTTGCTGCTTTTAAATTCCAAAACAGATCCGGGATATAAAGGTACACTCACCATGGGACTTAAAAACTTATCAGAATTTGATGTTAAGCTGCAAATGGGTGCCAGGATATGTAACGTGGTATTCTTTAAAATTGAAGGCCAAACCACTCTCTACCGGGGACAGCATCAAGGTGGTAGAATAAGTCCGTCAGATGTTGAACAACAAGTCTAAGCTTCACCCGGAATATCAATATTTACTCCTTCTAAAAGACATTCTCAAAAATGGCGTAGATAAACCGGTTTTTAATAATCCCGGAGTTTATATCAGGTCTGTTTTCGGCAGGCAAATTAGGTTTGATTTGTCAAAAAATTTTCCACTTTTAACTACCAAAAAAGTTTTTTTGAGGGGGATTATTCACGAACTACTTTGGTTTTTAATGGGTGAGTCAAATATTAAATATTTGGCGGATTGCGATGTGCATATTTGGGATGAGTGGGCATATAAAAAGTTCAAAGTTCAAAGTTCAAAGTTCAAAGTTCAAAAAATTATGACGCAAGAGGAGTTTATGCAGAAAATAAAACAACTTCCAAAAGATGATCCTTTTGTTAAAAAATGGGGGGATTTGGGCAATGTTTACGGAGTGCAATGGAGAAAGTGGAAAACATCGGACGGCAGAGTTATTGATCAACTGGCTTGGGTCATTAATGAATTGAAAACGACCCCTTTTAGAAAATCAATTGTAGTCTCGGCTTGGAACCCGGAATTTATATATGAGATGGCCGCTCCGGGAAAATCTATGGCCTTGCCACCCTGTCACACTCTTTTTCAATTTAATGTTAACAACGGTAGGTTATCTTTACAACTTTATCAACGTTCTGCTGATTCATTTTTAGGCGTACCTTTTAACATTGCCTCCTATGCGCTTTTTACGATGATGATGGCCCAGGTAGTGGGACTTAAACCGGGAGAATTTGTCCACACTTTTGGTGATGTACATATTTATTCCAATCATTTTGACCAAGTTAAAGAGCAGTTAAAAAGAAAGCCCCGCCCTTTTCCTATAATGGAAATAAATCCTAAGGTCAAAGATATTGATGATTTTAAGCTGGAAGATTTTACGCTAAAAGATTATAATCCCTATCCGCCGATTAAAGGTGAAGTTACAGTGGTTGGGGGATTTTAGATGAACAAAATCTCCATTATTGTGGCGGTGGCCGGAGAAAAAAGAGTCATTGGGAAAAAGGGCGGGATGCCCTGGTACATACCTGCCGAATTAAAAAGATTCAAGCAAATCACCATGGGACACCCAATAATTATGGGCAGGAGGACTCATGAGTCCATTGGTAAACCGTTGCCCGGAAGGACTAATATAATTGTGACGCATGATGTGGAATATCAATCTCCCGGTTGTTTGATCGCTCATTCTTTGGACGAAGCAATTGAGAAAGCTAAAGGTAAAGAAGGCAGTGATGAAATTTTTGTAATTGGTGGAGGAGAATTATATAAACAAGCTTTACCTTCGGCAAATAAATTGTATTTAACCTACATAGATAAAGAAATCGAGGGGGATGTATTTTTTCCGGATTACTCGGAGTTTAAAAAAATTGTTTCTGAATCAGACTGGCAAGAGTATGAAGATATAAGATATAAATTTTTGGAACTTAAGCGTTGACTTTTATTCATCTAACCTATAAAATACTCATCATTACGCACTCATAGTTTAAGTCTCTGTAGCCACAAACTATGAGGAGGAAAAGAGACTAAGATGTATAAAGTACCCTCTTTACAAGAATTACTAGAAGCCGGTGTTCATTTTGGACACCAGGTTCGTCGTGGCCATCCGAGAATGAAGCCGTATATCTATGGTGCAAGAGAGGGTGTACACATTATTGATCTTACTAAGTCTGAAAGTTACCTCAAAGAAGCCTCTGAATTTGTTTATGAGTTAGGTAAAAGCGGAAAAGTTTTACTTTTTGTAGGTACCAAAAAGCAAGCCAGACCAATTATAGAAGGTTTAGCTAAAAAATTGGACGCTCCTTTTTTAGTAGAAAGATGGATGGGCGGATTTTTGACTAACTTTGAAGAGATTAAAAAAAGAATAAAACTTCTAAAGGACTTAAAGGAACAAAAGGAAAAAGGTCAGCTTTCAAAATATACTAAAAAAGAACAGCTCTTGCTGGATAGAAAGATGGAAAAGCTCAAAAAAGACTTTAGCGGAGTCATGGATTTACCAGGCTGGCCTGATGCCGTCTTTGTGGTAGATGCTGTATCAGACAACATCGCTGTTAAAGAGGCCAATAGGTTGGGAATTAAGGTTGTGGCAATTGCGGATTCAAATTGTAATGTATCTGAAATAGATTACCCAATTCCTGGTAATGATGATGCCATAAAATCAATAAAGATTTTAACAGAAGCTGTGGCTAATGCTTACGAGGAAGGTAAAAAAGAAGCAGGTAAAGTTGCAGAAAAAGCTGCCAAGGATGCTGAGAAAGTCCTTCGACAAGCTCAGGATAAAAAGGAAGAGGACGTTGCTGAAGGTTTGAAAGTAGAGGTGGCAGCAGCAGAAGAGATGGTGGAGAAAAAGGCTGTGAAGGATGCGGAAAGGGTTATAGAATAAATAGATTTATGATTTAAGATTTAGGATTTAGGATTTTAAGAATAAAAACTATTAAATCTTTATTCGTAAATCTTAAATCTTGCCAGGAATTTAATCATTACTTGTTAAATATGGAAATACCCTTGGAATTGATAAAAAAACTAAGAAGCGAGACAGGGGCTGGGATTGCTGATTGCAGACAGGCTCTATCCGAGTCTGACGGCGACATGGAAAAAGCTAAAGATTGGTTAAAGCAAAAGGGGTTGGATAAAGCCGCATCCAAAGGGGAAAGAGAAGTAAAGGCAGGAATTGTTGAGGTCTATTCACATAGTGGTAGAGTCGGAGTATTGGTGGAGCTGCTTTGCGAGACGGATTTTGTCGCCAGAACAGACGATTTTAAATCTTTAGCGCACGAACTGGCACTGCAGATTGCTTCTATGAATCCTTCATCCCTGGAAGATCTTTTATCTCAGGAATATATCCGAGATAATTCTTTGACTGTTGAGCAGCTTGTTAAAACAACCATAGGTAAATTAGGAGAAAATATTCAAATAGGCAGGTTTGAGAGAATAGCTTTAGGAGAGTAAATGGATCCGGTACTCACTGCACCAAATGAAAAGATAGAACAAGCTCTGCACCACTTTAAAGTGGATATTGCCGGTATCAGAGCCGGAAGAGCAAACCCCTCTTTAGTGGAAAGTGTTTCAGTGGAAGCATATGGCAGCAGAATGAAGTTGATGGAAGTAGGAAACATCTCCGCCCCACAACCCTCTTTACTCACAGTCCAAGTCTGGGATGCATCTATTTTACAAAATGTTATAAAAGCTATTCAGGAAGCGAATTTAGGTTTAAATCCCTCTAATGAGGGTAATTTGATCAGATTGCCGATTCCTCCTTTAACTTCAGAAAGGCGGGAAGAGTTTATAAAAATCCTGCATCAAAAAATGGAGGATGTAAGAGTTGCTATCAGACAAATCAGGCATGATTTTAGAAATGAATGGAAAAAGCAGTCAGATGGTGGTGAGTTTGGAGAGGATGAGTTTTTCAGACGGGAAAAAATATTACAAGAGTTGGTTGATAAAAAGATTTTAGAATTGGATGATTCGGGGAAGACTAAGGAAGAAGAGTTAACTCAGATATGATTTTATCTATCATTGTCTTCATCCTCACTTTATTTATCTTAGTAGTTATCCATGAGCTGGGTCACTTCTTAATGGCTAAAAGATTTGGCATAAAAGTGGAAGAATTTGGGTTTGGAATCCCTCCCAGAATTTTTGGTAAAAGATTTGGTGAAACATTATATTCTTTAAATGCTCTGCCTATTGGGGGATTTGTCAAACTATTAGGTGAGGATGGGGATGTGCATTCTAAGGCAAAAAAATCTGTTAATGAGAGAGATTTCAGGGCAAAGCCGGTTTGGCAAAGGATTGCAGTTGTTGTGGCAGGGGTAGTAATGAATCTGCTTTTGGCTTGGGTTATTTTTTATATGGTAATAATCTATCAAAACTTTAAGATTATCTATCCAACGCAGAATCAGGGAGTATTTATAGGGTTTGTGCAGGAAAATTTTCCAGCTGAGCAAGCCGGTATAAAGTTAGGAGAAAGAATTTTAAAGGTAGACGGAAAAGAGGTTAAAACTTTTGATGATCCCAGAAATTTCATAAAAGAAAAAAACGGACAACCGGTTACTCTGACTTTATCCGATCTTGAAGGTAAAAACCAAAGATTGGTTACAGTGGCTCCTAAAAAAA
>CAYSNN010000005.1:559-32054 GCA_964432475.1 uncultured Gammaproteobacteria bacterium | reverse complement strand
CAGACAAAGAAGGTTTTCTGATTGGAGTGGGATTTAGCCCGATTGCCATAAAAGAGTATAAATCAGCAGTTGAAAAAATCTTTTCCGGTATAACTTACTCTTTTGATCTAACAAAACTCACCTTTCTTGGTTTAGGTAAAACCTTGACTGATCTTGTCTCCGGAAATGTCCAATCTGTTTCTCAATCGGTCAGTGGGCCGGTGGGACTTGCCACAATCAGTAATGATATCTTAAGCGGAGGCAGAGCAGCATTACCCTTTTATCTTTGGTTTGTGGGGGTAATTTCTTTAACTTTGTCTATATTTAATGTTTTGCCAATTCCTGCACTAGATGGGGGAAGATTATTATTTTTGATAATTGAGGCAGTCAGCCGTAAAAAGGTCAGTGAGGACGTGGAGAAAATGGTGCACCAAATAGGCTTTTTGATACTACTGCTTTTGGCACTTCTTATTACCTACTCAGATATCACCAAACTCATCCGCTAATATTAAGTTTCAACAAAGCAAAAAAACATTTTAAAAACATGATGGTTACAATGAGTCGCTGGAGCGATTACTTGTAACTATAATAAATCATATGGTATTGTTCTTTCATGTCTGATAAAAAGATCGTGGTAAGAGAAGTACTGAAAGTCTTAGCGGTTGGCGGAATTTTAGTTGGTTCTGCTGCCTTGCCAACTTTACCAATGGCCGTAGGAGCAGCAATTAAAATCTGGAAGAGTGTGAACAAAAAAGATTTAGGCAGAATTATTAAAAGACTTGAAAAACAGGAGATGATCTCTGTTTTGGAAAAAGAAGGAAAGATATCAATTGAAATTACAGAAAAAGGTAAAAGGAGGCTTCTGGAATATGATTTTGAGAGGATTGAGCTTTCTTCCCAGAGGAGGGATGGAAAGTGGAGGCTTATAATGTTTGATATTCCTGATGAGAAGAAAAATGCCAGAGATTCTTTTAGAAGGAAACTTCAACAGTTAGGATGTATCAAGCTTCAGGAAAGCATTTTTGTAAGTGCCTATCCTTGTAAAAAGGAAATAGATTTCCTGTGTCATTTTTTGGAGATTTCAGACTATGTGAGTCTGGCTGTTTTGGACAAGATAGAAAGAGGAGAACAGCTTATTTTCAAAAGGTTCTATGATGGGGATGATTAATGCTTATTAATATAATGCCTGTAATATATGGTTACAACTGATCGCTGGAGCGATTGAATGTAACCGAAAGAATTTGCCAAACTAGGGTTGGATAAAGTATTCTTGAAAGGGGTAAATTTTCTAATATGAAATATTCAAAACTTTTTCCGAAAACCATAAAACAAACTCCACAAGATGCTGTGTTTGTGTCCCACAAGTTGCTTTATAGGGGCGGATTTATCAGAGAGTCCACTGCCGGGAGGTATTACATGTTGCCTTTAGGTATTAGAGTCCAGCAAAAACTACAAAAAATTATTAAAGAGGAGATGGATAAAGCCGGCGGCCAGGAGATGATCACGCCGGTTTTGCATCCTAAGGCTTTATGGGCAGAAACCAATAGGACTTCTTCTGTGGGTTTTGAACTGATGACTATTAAAGACAGAAATGAGATGGAGTTCGTGTTAGGTGGAACAGCAGAAGAGATGTTTGTGGATTTGATAAGAAGGTTCCAGTTAAGTTATAAAGATTTACCCTTAAATCTATACCAATTTTCTACCAAGTTTAGGGATGAACTCCGTGCCAGAGGTGGATTACTGAGGGTCAGGGAGTTTTTAATGAAAGATGCGTATTCGTTTGATATCTCAGAAGAAGAATTCAAGGTTACATATAAGCTGATGGAGGAAACTTACAAAGAGATTTTTCAAAGAGTGGGTCTTAAGACTTTGATGGTAGCCTCTGATAATGGTTATATTGGTGGGGAGTATTGCCATGAATTTGTGGTGGAATCAGAAATTGGGGAAAGCAGGTTTTTTGTAAATCCGGATAATTCATATTGTGCACACGAAGATATAGCCCAATTTATCCCTGATAAAAAGAATCTAGAGGAAGAGGAGAAACTTTTACAAGAGGTAGAGGCTATTCGGGGCACTACCATGGAAGATGGGGTTAAGCTTCACAATATGCCTCTTTGGCAACAGATCAAAGATGTATTATTTGTGGATGAACAGGGTCGGTTTATATTAGCTATCATCAGAGGGGATTATGATGTTAACGAGGTTAAACTATTACATGTTATAAAAGCTTACCAACTAAGACACGCCACAGAAGAAGAGATCAGAGAGAAGATCCATTCTGAGCCTGGATTTATCTCTCCTGTGGGGATAAAAGATTTAGTAGAAAAAGATGTGGAGATTTTGATTGTAGCGGATGAATCTTTGCACACTATCAAAAATGCTTATGGCGGGGCTAATAAAAAGCAAAGGGATTTACTGAATATGAACTTGGGTAGAGACTTTCAACCTGATATTACTGCAGATATAGCATTGGCTAAGGAGGGTTTTATGGCACCAGATGGCAGCGGACCGCTAACTGCCAAAAGGGGGATTGAGGTGGGAAATATTTTCCAGCTTGGATTTCACTACTCTTCAAAGATGAAAGGTGCAGAATACATTGATAAAAATAATAAGCCCCAACCTTATTATATGGGTTGCTATGGAATTGGTTTAGGAAGAACACTTGCTGCAATAGTTGAGGTCTTTCATGATGATAAGGGGATAGTTTGGCCGGAGGCTGTAGCGCCGTTTGCAGTGCACTTGGTGGGGTTGGATTTGGGAGATGAGAATGTTACAGCCGAAGCAGAAAAAGTGTATAAGCTGCTGCAAGCAGAGGGGATTGAAGTTTTATTTGATGATAGAGTAGAATCATCTGCAGGAGCAAAGTTTGCTGATGCGGACTTAATTGGAATACCTTTCAGGGTGGTTATTTCAAAAAAGACTCAAGATAAATTAGAAATTAAAAAAAGGTCAGAAAAAGAAACTAATTTTATGACACTTGGAGAATTGATCCAGCAGATTAAAAACTTTTAAATCAATATGGAAAAAGAGCCGGCAAAAATAATTATATTTAGAGATCGCGCCGAGAAAATCTTAGGAAGCAGGTATGGTCGAAACGTCCTTGAATTCAGAGTAAGACGAGAGGGTAGACATACTCTTACTATACAAGAAATAGGGGAATTATATGCAAAACGCGACAGAAGACTAACTAATCCGGATGGCCCGGAGGCAGGCTAATATGAAAGAAACGGAATCTTCTATATCGGCACTCTCAACCCTATATCGAATAGTCAGAGAAGGGCTTGAAGGAGCAGCTCGGGATCTTGCAAGGATTGAGGCTGAAGGAGGCTTAGGATATGATCCAAGGCCGCGTATTGGCCAACCACAGCAAACAGAGAATCAAGGTTCAAAGAATAATCGTTGATTTTAAGCTTACTTTCTGTTAAATTATCATCCGACCATGATACAAAAAAATATTGTCAAACAGCCGAAATCTCTTGTTGATATAACTATCACTGCTTCTTGGGCAGATTTACAACCGACCTGGGATCAGGTTTTGCAAAGAATGGCTCAAGATGTAGAGATTTCAGGTTTCAGGAAAGGCCAGGCACCTTTACAAATGGTTGAGCAGCAGCTTGGAACAAGGCTGCAGGATGAGGTACTTAAGACCTCCATGCCTAACTTTTTGATAGAGGCTTTAAAAGGTACTGATATAGTTCCAATTGATTATCCAAAGTATCAGTTGGTTTCCTTTACTAAAGGTGCTGATTTACAATTTAAAGCAACTATTACCAACAGGCCCACAGTTTCTATAGGAAATTATAAATCTATTAAGACAATGCGTCCGACCCCAAAGCCTGTGACTGAAGAAGAGATACAAAAAGTTATAGACGATCTTTATAAAAGATGGAGAGCAAGACAGCCTGCAGCTGGCAGCCAACAGCCATCAGTCACTCCCAATGCCGCCTCCGGTCAGGCAGGTTCGATAAGTTTTCAAAGAGAATCGCAGGCAGTTCAACAACCGGCCAACGGTTCAGCTGACACTCCAAATGATGAGTTTGCCAAAGCCATGGGTGCAACTTCTTTATCAGACTTAAAAGATAAAATCAGAAAAGATTTGGAAAGCAATGTTTCATACAACAACGAATTAGATTATGAGGAAAATATCTTACAGGAAGTGGAAAAAATTACCACAGTTGAGCTTCCGGATATCTTAATTCAAGACGAGTTAAACAGAATGCTGGTTTCTTTACAAAGACGTGTGGCTGATATGGGATTACTTTTGGAAGATTATCTGAAAGGTCAGGGTAAAACACTTGAGCAAATTAAAAATGAGTGGAAACCTCAGGCTGAGAAAAATGTCAGAATGGAGCTGGGGCTTGCTGAGATTGCCAGAATGGAAAATGTGTCCATTTCTGACCAAGAGCTGCAATCAGAGGTAGACAAGATTCAAGATGCCAGGGTAAAAAAGCAGTTTGAATCCCAAGAACCAAGGCTGCATCTGCGACATGCATTAAGGCAAACTAGGACCTTAGATCTTTTAAAAAAGATGGTCGGAGGATAATGACAGATTGCATCTTTTGCAAAATCATTAGAAAAGAGATCCCCAAAGAGTTTGATTTTGAATCTGAAAATCTTGTGGTCTTTGCAGATATTAACCCATCCGCGGAAATTCATCTATTAATAGTTCCTAAAGAACATATCGGGGGGGTGGGAGATTTAAATGGGAGTAATGCAGAACTTTTAACAGAAGTCTACAAAGCAGTTAAAGTCTTGGTTGAGAAGAATAATTTAACAAATGACTTATATAGAGTGGTAGTAAATGGCGGTAGAACCCAACATGTTCCCCATCTTCATTTTCACCTACTAGGCGGCAACTTAAGAAAAATGGTATAATTTTTGAGATTTTAAGGAGGTGTTTTTACTTGTCAATTATCGTTAAAGCAAATCCGGGCGACAGTACCGATTCTGTTATTAGAAAATTTCAGAAAAGAGTGGTCGCTGAAGGATTAGTACAGGAAATCAGGGATAGATCGGTTTACAAAAAACCATCACAACGTCGTCAAGAATATTTAGCAGAAAAAAGACGCAAAATCATGCGGTCCAGACGTTTCAGTGGGTAAAGTATATGTTGCTAAACCAATTACAGCAGGACTTAAAGCAAGCACAGCTTGACAGAAATGAGACTCGGGTATCAACCTTAAGGCTGCTTATTTCAGAAATCAAAAACGCAGAAATCTCCAAAGGCGGAGCACTTTCTGATGCGGACACTTTGTCTATAGTCCAGAAAGAAACGAAAAAAAGAAAAGAAGCAGCCACAGCTTTTAGAGGTGGCAATAGGGAAGAATCAGCTCAAAAAGAAGAAGCTGAATTAAAGGTATTGGAAAGCTATTTACCAAAGCAGCTTACGACTGAGGAATTGACTAAAGTTGTTGAAGAGACTATAAATGAAGTAGGCGCAACCTCGATTGCCGATATGGGTAGAGTGATAGGAGCAGTAATGGGTAAGATAAAAGGACAAGCAGATGGGGGCACTGTGAGTAATTTAGTGAAGGAGAAATTTGGTCAGCCAGGTTAGTTTATGGTAAATGTCATTGTAAACTCAGATCCAAGATATAATATAAATAAAACTGCTATTCAAACAGTTGTGCTTCAGGCATTACAAAAACACAGGGTTTCCGGCAAAGTAGAGGTTGGGATAAATATCGTTGGTGACCGTAAAATGCACGAGCTCAACAAGCTTTACAGAGGGATTGATTCTACAACCGATATCCTATCTTTTGCTCTAGAAGATGTAAATCCCATCAGCTTGCAGCATGTTCCCCGTATTGGTTTTGTGGCTGCTCCTGATAAGTGGTTAAGGCTGGGGGATATAGTTATTTCCCATCCTCAAGCCCTGGAAGATGCTTCGCTAGATGGTATCTCAGTTGATGAAGAAATCAAAACTTTGGTCGAACATGGAGTAAATCATTTACTTGGGATTCATCACTAGTCTTTACGATGTATGGCAAACCAACAAAAGAATATTGCTTATTATTTAAAGTATCGCCCCCAGTCTTTAAATGACTTAATTGGTCAAGATTCTGTTAAAAAAATTCTCACCTCTTCTTTTTCGGAAAACAGGTTATCTCATGCCTATCTTTTTGTAGGGCCAAGGGGTACGGGTAAAACTTCTACAGCCAGGATTTTGGCTAAGATGGTGAATTGTGAGGAGTCTACCGACTACAGCCTACAGTCTACAGAAGTTGGTAGTCGGAAGTCGGAAGACAATATTCCGTGCAATAAATGTTCTACATGCCTTTCGATTACGGATGGTTCTAATTTGGATTTAATAGAAATAGATGCTGCCTCGAATAGAGGTATTGATGATATCAGGTCGCTTCGGGAAAAGATTAAGCTTTCTCCTTCAAGCTGCAAAAAGAAAGTCTACATAATTGATGAGGTTCATATGTTAACCACAGAAGCCTTTAATGCGTTACTCAAGACCTTAGAAGAACCTCCCGCTCATGCTCTCTTTATCTTAGCCACCACAGATGTACAAAAGCTTCCCCAAACAATATTATCTAGGGTACAAAGGTTAGATTTTAAACTGGCTACAGCAGATCAGCTTACTGCATCACTTAAAAGAATTGTTGAAAAAGAAAAAATAGATATAGACGAGGAAGCCTTAAAGCTTTTGGTAAGAAAATCAGATGGTTCTTTTAGAGACGGAGTAAAGCTTTTAGATCAGGTATCTTCAGTTGGAGGAAAGATTACCGGTAGATTAGTTCAGGACAGCCTTAAATCTTCGCAATTTGAGGATGTTTTGCAGATTTTGCAAAGCTTATCTGATAAAAATGCAAAAGAGTGCTTGCTTTTTGTCATAAATCAGGTGAACCTGGGGGTAGATATAAAAGAGTTAATTTTGTCTTTGATGGATAATTTAAGAAGTTTAGTTTTCATAAAAAATGAGCTGGGAGAAAGTTTAGTCAAACCAAATTTTACAGAGGAAAAATATCAGGCTCTTTTGAAACTCGCTGAAAATTTCACAATGCCTGATTTAATAAAAAGTTTGGATCTTTTACAGACAGCTTATGAGAAGCTAAAGTTTGCATCAATACCCTCCTTACCGCTGGAGTTGGCAGTGGTTGAAACATGTAGTGATGAGTCATCAGTCATGAGTCATCAGTCGTCAGTTCAGGAACAATCTCAGGAAATCAATCCACTATCTACCATCGATCCTCCGTCGTCAAGTTCTGATTCCTCTGACTTATTCAAACTAAAAGAAAAGTGGACCTATATTTGTGAAACAATCAGGCCTTACAACTTTTCTTTGGAGGCACTGCTTCGGGCAATTAATATTAAAGAGGTAAAAGAATCAACAGTTTATGTTGAGGTGCCGTATTCTTTTCATCAAAGAATTTTAGAGGCTCCTAAAAATCGGGACCTGTTTGAGTCTGTTTTATCTGATGTACTAGGAAGAACTGTGAGGATTTCAACGGTGCTTGGGGTGAGACCTCAAAGAAAAGAAGATATTGCAAATATAGAGGTGGCAGCAGATGATGAAATAATCCGCGCAGCGGCAGAGATATTTAGTTCAGACTCTGTAAATTAACTTTTGACAACTTTTGACAATTGACAATTTAAGGCACAAAGGTTAATAATATCCACATTCGTGTCATCAAAAGTTTTTAAATTGATTGCAGAAGAGGCTCATCGTCAAAAGTATGGACTGGAGATGATCCCCTCAGAAAATTATGTTTCAGAGGACGTTTTAAAAGCTTTAGGTTCGGTATTGACTAATAAATACTCAGAAGGATTTCCCCATGCCCGTTATTATGGAGGAAACGAAGTCATTGACAAGATTGAGATTTATGCTGCCGATTTAGCAAAGAAATTGTTTAAAGTTCCCCTAGCCTTTGTCCAGCCGTATTCAGGGTCTCCCGCCAATATGGCCATAACTATGGCTGTTTGTGAACCTCAGGATGTGGTTATGGGGTTATCTTTATCTTCAGGTGGTCATCTTACTCATGGGGCAAAATTATCTTTTTCCAGTATTTTTTATAAGGCTGTAAATTACGAAGTAAGAGGAAGTGATTGGAAAATTGACTTTGATCAACTGGAAGAGCTGGTAAAAAAGCACAAGCCAAAATTGATTTGGGCAGGAACAACAGCTTACCCTTATAAATTAGATTACAAAAAGTTTAGAAAGATTGCAGATATGGTGGATGCAACCTTAGTTGCAGACTGTTCGCATATAACAGGGCTGATTGTAGGGGGGGTACACGAGTCTCCTGTACCCTATGTTGATATTGTTATGACTACCACTCATAAGACTTTGAGAGGCCCAAGAGGTGCTGTGATCTTAGTAACAGAGAGGGGATTAAAGAAAGATCCGGAGATTAAAGCCAAAATTCAGAGAGCCATTATTCCCGGAATTCAGGGTGGACCGCATAATCACCAAACAGCGGCTATTGCTGTTAGTTTAGAAGAGGCATTAAGACCTTCATTTAAAAAATATGGTATACAAGTTGCCAAAAACGCGGCTACTCTGGCAAAAGAATTAGGTACTGTCTCTGAAACCCACCTCATACTTTTGAGTCTGACCGATTATGGTTACGGAATGGGTTATCAGGCTCAATATGCCTTAGAGGAAGCAGGGATCACGGTTAATAAAAACACCATTCCTGGAGAACCGGCATCTCCGTTTTACCCATCTGGTATTCGTCTAGGTACGCCCGCTTTAACAACAAGAGGTATGAAAGAAAAGGATATGGTGAAAATTGCCGGTTGGATTAAAAGAGTGTTAGAAGAGATTAGAGGTTTAGATTTACCAAGAGACCAGGAAAAAAGGAAAGACTTCTTGAAAAACGTAAAGCTTAAGCTTAGAGGGAATAAAAATTTAAAACAAATCAGAAAAGAGATAGAAGCTTTTGCTGGAAAGTTCCCCGTTCCGGGTATACAAAAATCATGAAAGTATCCGGCAAAGATGTTGCTGAAGCTATTTTAAAAAAATTAGAAGAGAAAATTAAAAAAGAAAACCTCAAACCGGGCCTTGCCATAATTTTAGCAGGCGATGATCCATCATCTCGAATTTATGTTAACAATAAGATAAAGACTGCTGAACAAGTAGGAGTTGAAGCCAAGTTCTATGAATTTTCTAAAGATGAGAAAATAAAGGCATTAAGAAAAATTCAGAGGCTAAATAATGATTCATCAGTTCATGGAATAATCGTGCAATACCCGGTATATAAAGGTTGGAACTTTGAGGAGTTTGAAAATGTTATCGATCCTCAAAAGGATGTGGACGGGTTTAGAGCAGATTCTCCTTTTAGTGGAGCAACAGCCTTAGGAGTGTGGGAGATGTTAACAGCATTTGCTTTTTTAGAGGGGCACAAAAAAACAGAAGATTTTCTAAGAAATAAAAAAATTGTAGTTCTAGGCAAAGGTAAGGCAGCCGGAGGTCCTATTACTAAATTATTGAAAGAGAGAGGGTTTGAGGTTACCTCTGTTGTTAAAGAAACTGAAAATCCCACTTCAATTATTAGAAGCGGCGATATAGTAATTTCTGCAACAGGAGTAAAACATATTGTAAATAAATCTAATTTAAAAAAAGGATCATATGTAGTAGGGGTGGGAGTAGGAAAAGAGATTGTAGATGATAAACCAAAAATCTTTGGAGATATCAAAGAAGATGAAGTGTCACAAATTGCCAAACTCTATTGCCCGACAATTGGCGGCATAGGGCCTCTAACGATTGCGAGTTTGTTAAAAAATGTGGTTACAGCAGCAGAAGTTACTAGTTAATTTTTCTTGTTACTTGTTACTTGTTACTTGTCACGATATAATCTTTCCATATGGGTTTTATGGACAATTTAAAACAGCTTGGTGATCTCAAAAAGATGAGAGATCAGGCCATGGAGGTTCAAAAGAAGTTAGCAGGTATTAAAATTACAGTTGAACACAGAGGGGTAATTGTTGTTATGACCGCTGATCAGAAAGTCGTTTCTATTTCCGGAGAGCAGGATTTTAATAAAATCACAGAAGCAGTCAATGAAGCATTAAAACAGAGCCAAAAGGTTGCGGCAGATGAGATGAAGGGTTTGATGGGTGGTTTAGGTATCCCCGGGATGTGATACAATTTGCCCGTATCATGGCACAGATTCCAAGATCCATTCAAAATTTAATAGAAGCTTTCGAAAGATTACCTGGTATCGGACCTAAAACCGCTCAGCGATTAACTTTTTATCTTTTACATGCTCCAAAAGAAGAATCTCAAGCTTTAGCGGCAGCTGCTTTAGATTTGAAGGAAAAAACCGTTATCTGTTCAATTTGTTTTAATATCGGGGAAAAAGATCCCTGTAGCATTTGTGCCGATTCTTCCAGAGATCAATCAGTCCTTATGGTGGTAGAAAATCCCCTGGATGTTTTAGCTTTAGAAAAAGCCAACTTTAAGGGTCTTTATCATGTTTTGCATGGCGTGATCTCTCCTTTGGAAAATATCGGTCCGGACGAGCTTCATATCAGAGAACTCTTGCCAAGATTAAAAGATGGGAAGGTTTTGGAAATAATTTTGGCAACTAATCCCACAATGGAAGGTGAAGCAACTGCGATGTATATTCAAAGACTTATTTCGCCTCTTGGGGTGAAAGTCACAAGAATTGCCAGAGGGTTGCCTGTTGGCTCTGATTTAGAATATGCTGATGAAACTACCCTATCTAGAGCATTGGAAGGAAGAAGAGAATACTAATGGCAAATAATATTATCGGTCAATTTAGGGATGAAATAGAACCGGAAGCAAGCGAGGTGGCACAGGATGTCAAAGACGCGGTAGGTGAGGCGATAGAACAAGGTATTCAGTCAACCTTTGGTCCGCAACTTACACCTCAACAAATCCAGCAAAAGCAGCAGGAGGAACAAAAACAGTTACAAGAAACCAGAAGAAAAATTGAGTTTTTGAAAAAAATAGATCTGGAACAAAAACAGGTAAGGATGGAAAACAAGCAGAAGGAAGAGCAGAGATTACAAAATCAGCAGCAAGAGGAACAAGTAGAGGAAATGAAAGAAGAGCAAAAGAAAAAAGAATCTGTTAATCCAGCTATAGCGTATGCAGGTAAAGCAGAGATCAAAAGAGGAATAGGAGGATGATGTTAAAGCTATATAATACACTATCTCATAAAATAGAGGAATTTACTCCAATTGATCCACCTAAAGTCGGTATGTATGTTTGCGGACCTACTGTTTATGACTACATGCACATTGGTAACCTGAGGACTTTTTTAATGGGAGATATTTTGCACAGGGTATTGTTAGTAAATGGTTACCAGGTAGAGATGGTACAAAATATTACTGATATTGATGACAAGATTATCAAAAAATCACAGGAGAAAAGTATTACCTTAGAAGAGTTGACTACTGAATATACTAAGCTTTTTTTTGATGACCTTAATAAATTAAATATCCTGGCAGCTAATGTTTACCCCAAGGCTACCGAGCATGTAGGTCAGATGATTAAGTATATTAAGGTTTTGATAGATAAAGGACTAGCTTATGTAGAAAAAGACGGTTCTGTCTATTTTGATATTTCTGAATTCTCGGATTATGGAAAGCTATCAGCTCTCGATAAAAGAGAATTAAAGAGTGGTACCAGAATTTTATCAGATGAGTATACAAAAGATAATATTTGGGATTTTGCTCTTTGGAAGTCGGTTAAATCGGACGAGTTTGGTTATGATTCACCCTGGGGAAAAGGTAGGCCTGGCTGGCATATAGAGTGTTCAGTAATGAGCCAGGAGTATTTAGGGATAACTTTAGATATACATGGTGGCGGGATAGACTTGCTGTTTCCTCATCATGAAAATGAAATTGCCCAATCTGAAGGGAAAACCGGTAAAAAATTTGCTAACTTTTTTATTCATGGAGAACATTTGCTAATTGATGGTCAAAAGATGGCGAAATCTGCTAAAAACTTTTTCACCTTAAGAGATATTGAGGAAAAAGGCCTGCCTGCCGGTCCGCTTCGCCGGAGCTTCAGCGAGGCGAGCAGGCAGGGATTTGATCCATTGGCTTTCCGCTACCTTACTTTAACTGCTCATTACAAAGATAAGCTAAATTTCACCTGGAAATCTTTGGAGGCGGCGCAGAACGCTTTAAATAATTTAAGAAAAGAGATTAGATTGTGGGATCAACCTAAAAATGATGTCGGACAATTTTGGCAGAAATTCTTACAATCTGCTAATAATGACCTAAATTTACCCCAAGCTTTGGCGATACTTCATGAGATGGTATCCTCAGGAATTCCTAGCAGTCAAAAAGCCAAAGATCTTTTAGAGATGGATAAAGTCTTAGGGCTTAAATTGGATGAATATTTAGGAAAGCCTATAGATATACCGGATGAAGTTAGAAAACTTATTGAACAAAGGGAAAAGGTGCGTTTGGATAAAGACTTTAAAAAATCAGATGAGTTGAGAAAAGAAATTAAGGCCTTAGGATTTGAAGTTGAAGATACTCCGGCAGGTCAGAGAATAAAGCAGTGACATGTTAAGCGGTTGGTGGATTACCTTGTGGCTCTGACAACCTGTATCCTTGGTTACGTACAGTTTCAATTCTGGTACTATCAACTCCTAGTGCTTTCCTTAATCCACATACATCTACGCTTAAAGCTCTGAGTGTTTTTCTCCCTTTAACTTCGTGTGGTCCAACCACCCCTCCTTCTTTTATTATTAAAGCTACTGCGAGCTTTTTTTCCATTGGTTTTAGTGTTGGAAGTGTTTTTCCTGACGGGGTTTGAAGTGTACGCCTGACTAGATCATAAGTAAACCCTGCATATGTTAACTCTAATATTGCTTGTTGTGGGCGATAATTCTCGGGGGCAGTATCCGAAGTTGGCTGCGCAACAGGGTTACTTTCTGCAGTTTTCCCTGTCAGCATACCTATGAGCATTCTTCGTACATCTGGATGTATAGTTGGATACGCGCCTAAAGCCGGTTCTGTATTTCCATCATGCGCCCTCTCAGCTGTCTTCATTCGAATAATTGTAATAAATACTATGAGGCTCGTCAAATGGATATATGGTTCTCCAAAAGTTAACAGATAATGTGGTAAACTATTAGTCTGTGGAAAAAGAGGTTATAACCATCGATGGTCCAACTTCATCCGGCAAAAATTCAGTCGGATTTTTGTTGGCCAAAAAACTCGGCTATCAATATATTGATACGGGAATGATCTATAGAGCCGGCACTTATCTTGTTTTAAAAAACCAGATCAGTTTAGATGATAACGAGGGAATTACCAATGTTTTTAAAAACTTAAAGATAGAACTGAAATCCTCAGATGGAGGACTCAGGATACTAAATGATGGCGAGGACCTGACTGATAAATTACACTCTTTGGAAGTTACAGAAAATGTTTCTACAGTTTCTGCAATAAAAGCGGTCAGGGAAGTGACCAAACAAGTTCAAAGGGAGTTGGGAGAAAGCACGAGTACTGTGATGACTGGTAGGGATATAGGTTCAGAAATTTTTCCCAATGCAAAACATAAATTCTTTTTGACAGCCTCTGCTGAGGTAAGAGCCAAGAGGAGATTTGATCAGCTTGTTAAAATAGATCCTAGTATTAAATATGAAATGGTTTACGAATCAATGCTTGAGCGAGATAAAAAGGATACAGAAAGGGAAGTATCTCCACTTCGTGTACCCGAAGGTGCAATTATAATTGATAATTCTAATTTAGACGTTGAGCAGACAGTAGCTGAGATGCTAAAACATATTCAAAATTAGTTTATGTATAACATTAAGTCTTTAACTAATGGTTTAACGCTCATCACGGTAAATCTTCCTCATCTGGACTCTGTTACTTCTCTTGTGGCAGTTGGAGCGGGGTCCAGGTATGAGACAAAGAGGGAAAACGGTATCTCGCACTTTTTGGAACACATGTTTTTTAAAGGTTCCAGAAAATACCCCACTGCTGAACAAATTGCCACTTTAATCGACAGCATCGGTGCAATAAATAATGCAGCCACAGATAAAGAAGTTACCTACTACTGGGTTAAATCTGCTGCTAAACATATCCAACTTGCCTCTGATGTTTTATCCTCAATGATAAAAGAATCTTTACTGGCAGAAGAGGAAGTAGAGCGGGAAAAAGGAGTAATCATTGAAGAGCTAAGGATGTATAGAGATATTCCTTCACGCTATGTTTGGGATTTGTATGAAAAGCTACAGTTTGGTGATCAGCCTCTAGGTTGGGATATTGGTGGAGATGAAAAAACTATCCTGAGTTTAGAACGTGATGATTTTACAAAGTATATGGACAGTTTGTATGCCCCGGAAAATATGGCCTTGGTCTATGTAGGCAAACTACCAAAAGATATAGAAAAAATTGCCAGCGAGTTTTTCCTAGATCTTCCTAAGAGGTCTCAGTATAAGCCTAAATCATATAATAAAATTCAACAGCAAAAACCTAAACTAAATATTTATTATAAAAAAACAGATCAGGCTAATTTAGTATTGGGAGTTGAGGGGTATAACCGGGATGATAAAAAAAAGTATCCTGCAAGGGTGTTGTCAATAATTTTAGGCGAAGGTATGTCTTCAAGGTTATTTATTCAAGTTAGGGAGAGAAGAGGATTGGCTTACCATGTTTCAGCCGCACACGGGTCTTACAAAGACACAGGAACTTTTACCGCTTATGCCGGATTAAAGCTTGAAAAAGTATACGAAGGATTAGAAGTGATAAAGGCAGAACTTGAAAGAACCGTCTTGGAAAAAGTCACAGACGATGAGTTGAAAAAGGCTAAAGAGGTAGAGAGAGGGAGAGTCGCCCTAAGGTCTGAATCAACCAACTTTTTGGCAGAGCATTTTGGCACAAAGTTTGTCTTAGATAGAAAGCTGGAAACCTTTGATGAATATTTGAAAAAAATAGATGCAGTTTCCCGGGAAGACGTTCAAGCTGCTGCCAGTGAGTTATTTGAAAAAAAACGTTACAATTTACAAGTAATAGGTCCATTCAAAAGCACTGATCCGTTTATGAAAATCTTAGAAAGATGACAGTTTTTGATTCGGCTTTAACACAACTTAAAAGAGCAGCAAAATATATCGATTTGCCGGAAGGTCTGCTTGAAAGACTTCAAACTCCGGATAGGACTATCCAGCTAAATTTCCCTTTAAAAAAAGATAACGGAAAAGTAGAAATCTTAAAAGGTTATAGAGTCCAGTACAACAATTCCTTAGGCCCTTATAAAGGCGGTCTACGTTTTCACCCTAAAGTTGATATGGATGAGGTAAAATCACTTGCTTTTTGGATGATGATCAAAAACGCTTTAGTTGATGTGCCTTTTGGCGGCGGAAAAGGAGGCGTAGAAATTGACCCAAAAAATCTGTCGGAAAAGGAGCTGGAAAACTTATCAAAAAGTTTTGCTAAAAGTTTATCCGCAAATATCGGTCCAAACTTAGATGTGCCGGCCCCGGATGTAAACACCAATTCCAAAATTATGGACTGGATGGCTGAAGAGTATATTAGAAATGTCAAATCTAATAAACTTAAAGCGGTGGTGACGGGGAAATCTGTGGCAAATGGGGGGTCTTTGGGCAGAGAAGAAGCTACTGGTTTGGGAGGCTTTATTGTTTTACAAAAGTTGATTGAAAAATTGGGATTTAAAAAACCTGTGACAATTGCCATACAGGGCTTTGGAAATGTCGGATCAAATTTAGCAAAAATAATTTATGCCAATCAAAACGGTTTAAGAATTGTCGCTTTGTCTGATATCAAAGGAGGTATTCACAACACTTCAAATGAAGGATTCAATATTGATCTGGTGAAAAAATGCCGAGAAGAAAAAGGTTTTTTAGCAGGGTGTTATTGTATTGGTTCTGTTTGTGATTTAGCAAGAAAATATGACGGAGTAATTTCGAATGAAGAGCTTTTGGAACTTGAAGTAGATATTTTAATCCCAGCTGCTTTAGAAAATGTAATTACCAAAAAGAATGCAAAGAATATTAAAGCTAAGATAGTATTTGAAATGGCAAATGGTCCTACAATTGCTGAAGCAGATCAGATACTAAATAAAAGGGGGATAATGGTTGTGCCGGATGTGTTGGCAAATTCCGGTGGGGTGACTGTTTCATATTTTGAGTGGTTGCAAAATATAAAGGGTCAAACTTGGAGTTTGGAGAAAGTTAACAGTAAATTACAAGAAAAAATGGAAGATGCTTTCGAAAAAGTATGGAAAATCAAAAGGGAGAAAAAAGTCACCTTAAGAACTGCAGCCTATATTGTGGCACTAGAAAGACTTAAGTCTAAATTTAATTAGATTTTTAATCTGAATGGCAATAACTTGAGAAACAGCTCCCACTAAAAATCCTCCAATGATATCCAAAGGATAGTGAACCCCCACATAAATTCTTGAAAATCCCACCCAAACCATCATGATTAAAAAAAGCAGGGTCCATTTGGATTTAAAATAAATATAGGCAAAGGTTAGACTGGAAATAATTGAAGCATGCCTGGAAGGAAAAGAAGCGTCGGCCATATGGGGGATTAAGGGAGAGATGTCATAGCTGATGTATGGTCTGGGTTCAAAAAAGAATAAGTGGATTAACTTGATGATGATGACAAGAATTGGCAGACAAAAAAGAGCAAGTAACAATGCCTTTTTTTCACTAGTCCCGCCTTTAAATGCCAATATAAACATTAAAATAAAGGCAATATAGATCAAATATTCTGCCCCGAAAACCATCAGATAGTTTAAAGCCGGGTATTGATTGCTTAGACCAAAAATTAAAAAAAATAAGCTAAAATTATCCATCAGGTTAGATAGGGAAGAAAAATTAAGATTCCCAAAATTGCTGCTGTTATAGCTGCAACCAAAACTGCGCCGGCTGAGATATCTTTTGCCAATTTCGCGCCGGGATGTTGCTCCTTTATTAACTCATCAACCACTGCCTCAATTGCTGTATTTGTTAGTTCCACAGCAATTACAAACCCTGTTACCAAAATAATAATTACAAAATCCTGCTTTGAAATCTTTAAAATGTAAGAGGCTAAAAGTACGGTTATCCCTGCCAGTAAATGAAATTTTAAGTTTGGTTCTTCCTTTAGTGCAGCAACAAACCCCTCAAAGGCATATTTAAAAGAGAGTATACTAAATCTTTTAGAGCTCACCTTTTTAGTATATCATCTTTGTATCAGACTTGACTTAAAGTGTCAAATTGGTTATATTAGGCTATGGGACAGCTTAAATTGATTGAGAAGTGTGGAATATTTGGGGTATGGGGACCGGATTTTGAAGCAGCACGTTTAGTACATCCCGGCCTTTGGGCTTTGCAGCATAGAGGCCAAGAATCCTCTGGAATTGCATCGTCAAACGGTAAAAAGATCTATCTTCATAAAGGCATGGGACTTGTGGCTCACGTTTTTGAAGAAAAAGATTTAAAAAAGTTAAAGGGTAATCTGGCAATTGGCCATAACCGCTATTCTACATCCGGTGATTCGATAGGCTTACACGCCCAACCGATTTTAGAAAAAGTTAATGGTAAAAAATATATTGCGCTGGTGCATAACGGCAACCTTCCTTCTACCAAAATTTTAGAAGAATTTTTAACCGGTAAGAAAATTTCCTTAACAGGACTAAATGATTCTGAAATGATTACTAAGGCGGTTGTCGTCTTTATGAAAGAGGGATTAAGTTTAGAGCAGGCTATTAAAAAGGCCTACCCGCTTTTCACCGGAGTTTTTTGTTTGCTGGTGATGGATGAAAGCAAAATTGTTGCCGTGCGGGATAGTTTTGGTATCAGACCGCTTTGTTTAGGAAAGCTTAATGGAGGTTTTATTGTTGCTTCAGAAACGTGTGCTTTAGATATAATTGGCGCAAAGTTCATAAGAGAGGTAAAACCCGGCGAGATGGTAGTAATTGATAAAAATGGATGTAAAAGTATCCAAATTGAAAAAGGCAATCAAAAACTGGATGTTTTTGAATATGTTTATTTTGCCAGGCCGGATAGCATAATCATGGGCAAAAGTGTTGATCAAGTCAGGCAAAATCTGGGAAAAGAGCTGGCAAAAGAAGTTAAGATAAAAGCAGATATAGTGGTTCCTGTTCCTGATTCAGCTATTCCTGCGGCAATCGGTTTTTCGAAAGAGTCGGGAATCTCTTTTGAAATGGGTTTAATTAAGAACCGTTATATCCATAGGACTTTTATCTCTCCGGAAAAGCATACCAGAGGAAAAATAGTTCAGCTAAAATTAAATCCTGTAAGGCAGGCGCTTCAAGGCAAAAAAGTAATTGTGGTTGATGACTCGATTGTCAGAGGAACAACTTCCAAAAAAATTATTAAGATGATAAGAGAGGCGGGAGCAAAAGAAGTACACTTACTTGTTTCATCGCCGCCTGTGAAATTTCCGGATTATTACGGCATCGATACTCCGAATCAAAAAGAATTAATCGCAGCAGTTGAGAGTATCGAGAGAATAAGGAAAGAATTAGGCGTTGATTCTCTACACTTTCTATCTTATCAAGGCTTAATAAGAGCCATTGGTTTGCCGGAAGATCAACTTTGTACAGCCCTTTTTAATGGTAATTACCCGGTAGATTTAGGTGAAAGAGCGAAAGAGGTAGATTTCAGTTTAGCATGATAAAGAGGTTAGTAGTACTTATATCTAATAAAGGTACGGGAACTAATTTACAAGCAATTATTGATGGGGTAAAAAGGGGAAAAATTAATGCAAAAATTGTGGCAGTTGTTTCAGATACTCCAGAGGCACAAGGTTTAGGTAGAGCAAAAAAGTACAAGCTTCCAATTAAAATTTGTCCTAAAAAAGAAAACTTACTACCTCTTTTGAAGAAACTTAATCCAGATTATATCTGCCTTGCTGGTTGGAAACAAATTATTTTACCGGAAGTAATCGATGCATACCCGAATAAAATTTTAAATACTCATCCCGGGCTTATCCCGGATACTTTAGATGGAGTTGTTAAAAATCCGGATAAAACCAACGCTCTATGGAATAAGGGTAAACTTACCGATAAAGCCATCCAGAATTTCTTGGATAGCAAGGCTACATATGCCGGTTGTACTAATCACTTTTTATCCCATGAATTTGATTTCGGACCAGTTTTAGGGAGATGTTTTGAAAAAATTAAAAAAGGAGATAGTGTTGAATCCTTATATAAAAGATTGAAAGTAAAGGAAAATAAATTATATGTTGATATTTTATCAAAGCTTTGCAAAATGATAATACTCATAACAGATGGTGGAGGAAGAGGTGCAGTTTTGGTTGATAAATATGGTCAAAGCGATTCAATCGGAAAAATTATAGTAGTGCCGGGTAACGATTTAATGCAAATTAATACAGATAAAATTGTAATAACTTATCCCAACTTAAGAACTACTTCAGTTTCTGAAATTTTGGATATTTGCAAAAAGGAAAAAGTGGATTTAGTGGATGTTGCCCAAGATAATGCTGTTGAGGCAGGGTTAGTAAATGAGTTGAAAAAGCTGGGTGTTGCTGTTGTTGGACCGACTAAAGAGGCCGGACAAGTCGAATGGGATAAAGCTTGGGCAAGAGAGTTTATAAAAAAGTATCAAATCCCATCCCCACAGTTTCATATTTTTAATTCGCAAAAAGATGGGATAGGTTTTATCAAAAAAAATCCCCAAAAGAGATGGTTTGTTAAAGCCTCTGGTCTAGCAGAAGGCAAAGGGGCAATTCCTGCAAGTAACTTGGATGAGACAATTGATGCCATCAAACAAATGTCGCAATTTGGAATTAGTGGGCAAACTTTTCTTTTAGAAGAATGGTTAGTTGGTGAAGAATTTTCTGCCTTTGCCTTATGTGATGGTAAGGATTATGTGTATATTGGTTCTGCACAAGACCATAAAAGAGTTGACGATGGGGATCGTGGACCTAATACAGGTGGTATGGGATGTGTCTCAAATCCTTTGATAGTAAATAAAAACATAAAACAGCAGATACTTCAAATTTTTGAAAAAGCGATAAAGGGAATGAAGAAAGAAAAAAGGCCATACAAAGGAGTTTTATATTTGGGTGGTATTGTAGTTAATGGCAATGTTTCTGTTATTGAATTTAATGCCAGATGGGGAGACCCTGAAGCACAAGTGATAGTGCCTTCTATTAAAAATGATTTTTTAGAAATTGCCAGCGCAATAATTTCAGGAAAGTTAAAGAATGTAAAACTTAAGATTGATAAAAAGGTTAGAGTTGTAATAGCGGCAGCAGCAAAAGGTTATCCAACTGATTACTCTAAAATAAAAGGTAAAAAAATATTAGGAATTGAGAAAGTCTTAAAAATGGATGGTATAAAAATATTTGGCGCTGGAGTTAGAAAGGTAGCTGGAGAATATGTGGTAAATGGCGGTAGAGTTTTGTATCTTATGGCAGATGGTAAAGATATTTTAGATGCTCGCAAGAAAGTCTATTCGGCAATGAAATTTATTGATATTGAGGGCAATAATCTACATTACAGAACTGACATAGGTTATAGAGATGTTAAAAGGATGAAATCATGATCCAGAAGGTGAGAGTTAAAACAATACTGGGACCAGATATTAAAGGGCAAGGGATTTTGCTAGATGTTAAAAACAGATTAAAGATTAATTATGTTAAAAAAGTTTCGGCCATAAAAGTTTATCGGCTTGAAGGGGTAAATGTTACTCAAGCCAAAATCTTGGCAGAAAAATTATTTGGTGAAAAAATCTATCAAGCTTTTTCAATTAATAAACCTCTTGCTGAGAAAAACTCTAAGGTTGTGGAAATTGCCTATAAACCCGGTGTGATGAACCCCGAAGTTGCCTCTATTTTAAAAGCTGCAGAGGATTTAAAAATCAAACTCTTAGCTTGTGATTCATCTTTTGAATACGAGTTTGCTGGAAATATTACAAAACAGCAAGCAATAGAGATTGTTCGGAAGCTCAAGTTATATAACGATTTAACAGAGGATATTGTAATGTTAGAGCCTCAAACCCTTTTAATCGAAGGTAAAGCTGGTAAGGTGCTAACAATACCAATCAGAGATTTAGATGATGACCAACTTATGGATTTATCTAAAGATAAGCTTTTCTTAAATTTAGAAGAAATGAAAACAATTCAAAGACATTTTCAAAATTTGAAAAGAGACCCAACGGATTTGGAGTTAGAAACACTTGCTCAAACTTGGAGTGAACACTCAGGTCATAAAACATTTAAATCACAAATTCTAGTTAATGGAAAAGTTAAAGAACCGCTAATCAAAAGAATTCAAAAAGAAGCTTTAAAACATAGTAAAAATATTGTGTCAGCTTTTGTAGATAACTCCGGAGTGATGGATTTTTATGACGGTTTCGCAATCTGTGGTAAGGTTGAAACTCATAATGCTCCATCTAGCATTGAACCATATGGTGGTGCTATGACTGGATCGGGTGGAGTTTTTCGAGATATTGCCGCAACAGGTCAAGGAGCTAAAAACATTGCCTCAACAGATATTTTCTGTTTTGCACCGATGGATTTACCGGAAAGTGAGTTACCAACTGGTTGTTTACCACCTGAATATTTGTTAACAAGAGTAGTGGCAGGAGTTAGAGATTATGGAAACAGAATAGGAATTCCTACCAATAACGGTTCTGTCCATTTCCATAAAGATTTCAGAGCTAGACCTTCAGTAATTGTGGGAGCATATGGAATCTTACCAAAAAAATATGCTAAAAAAGGCATACCCAAGTTAGGTGATTTAGTAGTGGTGGTTGGCGGAAGAACGGGTCGGGATGGCATACACGGGGCGACTTTTTCTTCGGGAGAAATGACTGATCGGACAATTAGTGTAAACTCTTCCGCAGTCCAAATTGGTAATGCCATTGAGGAAAAAAGGATGTTTGATGCATTACTTGAAGCAAGAGATGAGGACTTATTAAGAGTTGTTCAAGATGTTGGTGGAGGGGGGTTTTCATCTGCGATAGGAGAATTAGGTGAAGATTTGGGAGTGGATGTTGATATAAAAAATGCCCCCCTTAAATATCATGGTTTATCTCCTTGGGAAATTTGGGTGTCAGAATCTCAGGAAAGAATGATGGTGGTCTTAGAAAAAAAGAATCTCAAAAGATTTGAAGATATTTGCAAAAAACATAATTTAGTATATGCAGTTTTAGGTACATTTGACGGTAGTAAAAAATTAAAAGTCTTTCATGGGAAAGAAAAGGCTGGGGAACTGAGCATGGATTTTTTGCATCACGGTTTACCAAGGCGCGTTTTGCAAGCAAAACTCAAAACTCAAAACTCAAAACTCAAAACTTTAAAGTTGCCGAATTTAGAAAAAGAGTGGATTGACACTTTAAAAAAAGTTTTGTCTCATGGTAACGTTTGCTCTAAAGAGCCGATTGTCAGATTATACGATCACTCTGTACAAGGGACCAATGATTTACAACCGTATGCAGGTGCAAGTCTTAATGGTCCAAACGACTCTCCCGTTCTGAGGCCGTTTTTGGATAAAAAATATGGTGTAGTTATATCGCATGGTTTAAATCCAGTATTAAATAATATCGATCCATATTGGGGAAGTCTGTGGGCAGCAACAGAAGCTCTATCAAATTTCGTGTCAGTTGGTGGAGACTATAAAAATGCATCTTTGATTAATAATTACATCTGGCCGTTTCCAGATGAGCAGTCTCTATATTCTTTGGATCGATCAGTTGATGCCGTGGTGGACTTTATGAAATTCTTTAAGATACCGGTAATTTCCGGTAAAGACAGTTTATCTTCAACTTATAGAGGATCAAATGGAAAGGTCATAAAAATTCCCCCAACTCTTTGTATCTCAGTTTTTGGAAGAATTCCTGATGCTTCAAAAACTGTTACAGCAGACTTTAAAAAAACAGACTCTGTAATTTGTTTAATCGGTGATACTGATGAAACACTGGGCGGATCAGTTTTCTACCAAGTAAATAATGTGTTGGGAGATTTAGTCCCGAAAACTAATTTAAAAAATTTATCAAAAATATTTAATACAATCAGTAAAGCCGTAAGTACTGGAAAAGTCTTGGCTGTACATGATGTTTCAGAAGGTGGATTAATTAGTGCAATTTTTGAAATGTGTGTTGGTGGAAACTGCGGAGCAAGTTTAAAGACGTTGGATCAATTATTATTTAATGAAACAGCTGGTACATTTGTTGTAGAGGTATCAAACGAAAATCTGGTTAATAAATTATTTAATAAAGTTCCATATAAAATTATTGGAAAAACACAAGCTGCTCAAAAAATCGATGTTGAGAAAACGT
Source organism: uncultured Gammaproteobacteria bacterium (assembly GCA_964432475.1). Taxonomy (GTDB): domain Bacteria; phylum Patescibacteriota; class Microgenomatia; order Daviesbacterales; family UBA10151; genus CAYSNN01. The sequence continues at coordinate 8,856 of CAYSNN010000005.1, read as the reverse complement.
TTAGTGTTGATACTGGGCAGTTAAAAAAAGTCTGGCAACAGCCGATGGGGAGACTGTTTAATGAATAAACCAAAAGTATTAGTTTTAAAAGCAGATGGTACTAACAGAGATGAAGAGATGGCCTTTGCCTTTAAATTAGCAGGCGGAGATTCTAAGATTGTTCACGTTAACGATTTAAGAAAAGGTATGGAGAAATTAACAAATTATCAAATATTGGCTCTACCGGGTGGATTTGCTTATGGTGACGATATTGTATCAGGTAAGATTTTAGCAATTGAGTTAACTTCTTATTTAGGTGAACAGATGAAAAAGTTTATTGATAGAAAAGACACTGCCATAATTGGAGTCTGCAACGGTTTTCAGGTTTTAGTTAGAACTGGTCTTTTGCCATTTAGGCAATTTGGGAATATGTCTGTTAGTTTAAACAATAATGACAGCGGCCACTTTGAATGCAGATGGATAAAAGTTCAAGTGAATGAAAAAAATGGCAGCAAGTTTCTTAAAGGTATGGAAAATCAAATAATTTGGTTGCCTGTGGCTCACGGTGAGGGTAAGTTTTTTACAGATGAAAAAACTTTACAAAAAGTAGAACAACAAAATTTAGTAGCTTTTAGATATGTTGACGAAAATGGAAACCCAACTCAAAATTATCCTGAAAATCCAAATGGTGCATTAAATGCCGTAGTTGGAGTAACTGATACTACTGGTAGAATTATTGGAATGATGCCTCACCCTGAATGTTTTGTTAGAGTTGAACAACATCCAAACTGGAGAAGAGGTGATGTATCTCATCCGCAAGGTTTACCTCTCTTTGAAAACATAGTAAAGTTTGTTAAAGGGGCAAAATGATAATTTTAATAGATTTTGGTGGACAGACTGCTCACCTTATATCAAGAAGAATCAGGGAATTTGGGGTGGAGTGTTTGATGGTTACGCCGGATGAAGCATTAGATAGGATAAAAGGAAAAAATCCCAAAGGAATAATTCTTTCCGGTGGACCCGGTGATGTTTTTGATAAGGTTGGAATAACTATTAGTCCAGAAGTTTTTGAACTGGGAATTCCGGTTTTAGGAATTTGTTATGGGCATCAGTTAGTAGGATATCTCTTGAAAGGAGGGGAAGTGAAAGCTGGAGTAAAAAAAGAATTTGGACCAGCAGAGCTCGTTATCAATAATCCCTCAAAATTATTAGAAGGCGTTCCAAGTGGTATTACAGTATGGATGTCACATGGTGATGAAGTTACTAAGTTACCTGAAGGTTTTGTAGAAAATGGAAGGACAGAGACTAAGCCATATACTGCGATTTCGAATGAAGAGAAGAGATTATATGGAATCCAATTCCATCCGGAAGTTGTCCATACGGAATTTGGTGAACAAATTTTAGAAAACTTTTTAAAGATTTGTGAATTAAGTATATTAAAAAGAGAAATTGATAAAGAATTTGTAGAGAATATTATTAAAGATATTAAAGACTCAGCGGGAGATCAAAAAACGATCTGTGCTTTATCAGGCGGAGTGGATTCTTCAGTTGCAGCGCTTTTAGTACATCGAGCAATCGGTAATAACTTAACTTGCTTTTATATTGACTCAGGACTGATGAGAGATGGTGAAACAGATACTTTAAGAAAAATATTTGAGCGCCACTTCAAATTAAATATTCAAATAGTTGATGCTAAAAAAGAGTTTTTAAGTAAATTAAAAGGAATAACTGATCCAGAGCAAAAAAGGAAAATAATTGGAAAAACCTTTATAGAAATTTTTGAGAAAGAAGCAAAAAAGGTAGATGCAAAATTTTTGGTACAAGGAACAATTTATCCCGATGTGATTGAGAGTGCCGGTAGTGGTAAGCATGCTAAGGTAATAAAGTCTCATCATAATGTGGGAGGATTACCTGAGGAAATGAATTTAGTACTACTTGAGCCTTTAAGAAATTTTTATAAAGATGAAGTTAGAAAAGTGGGTAAAATTTTAGGATTACCTGATGAGGTAGTAAACAGACAGCCATTTCCAGGACCAGGATTGGCTGTCAGAATTATTGGAGAAGTAAATGAGGACAAATTAAATATCTTAAGAAAAGCAGATAAAATAATACAAGAAGAAATTAAAGATAAGGAGAAAGATCTTTGGCAAGCCTTTGCAGTTTTTACCGGAATTAAAACAACAGGGGTTAGGGGAGATGAGAGAGCTTATGGTGAGACCATTGCCATAAGAGCAATTGAGGCGCGAGATGCTATGTCTGCCAATTTTGCCAAACTGCCGTATGAATTGCTAGAAAAAATTTCAACTAGAATCGTTAATGAAATCCCGCAGGTTAACAGAGTCGTTTACGACATCACCAACAAACCCCCAGCTACCATGGAGTGGGAATAGTTTATCTCCGATTTGTTTAGAAATCTGAATCATTTTATGGAGTTACAACTGATCGCTGCAGCGACTGATTGTAACCAGATTAGATGAAAACAGACAAAATAAATATAGAGATTAGCTCTTGATATATTCTTCTCTTGCAGGACCGGTGGAGATAAGTTTAACTGGAATTCCCAGGAAATCTTCAATAAATTTAATGTAAGTTTGGCAATTTTTGGGAAGGTCTTTAAAGTTTTTTACCGGAGTAATATCCTCCGTCCATCCAGGAAACTCTTTATAAATTGGAGTTAATTTTTGTAACTCATCATATCCACAACTTGAGTAGGAAATTGGTTTACCATTTAATTTATAGTCGATACAAACTTTAATTTTATCTAAACCTGATAAGATATCAATTTTTGTGATAGCAACTTCTGTTGCACCGGAAATTTGGCAGGCAAATTTAACTGCCTCCAAATCCAGCCATCCAACTCTTCTTGGTCTGCCGGTTGTTGTACCATACTCTTTTCCTTTTTCCCTGATTTCATCACCTAATTTATCTGTCAGTTCAGTAGGGAATGGACCTCCCCCGACTCTTGAGGTATAAGCTTTAACAACACCATGAATTTCTCCGATTTTTTGTACTTGTATACCAGAACCTGTATTTATTGCCCCCGGTATAGTATTTGATCCGGTTGAAAATGGGTAGGGTGAAAAATCTATGTCTAACATTACGGCTTGCGCGCCTTCCATCAAAATATTTTTATTTTCTAAAACAGCTTTTTGTAAAAGTAAATAAGTATCTGTCACATATGGCAGAATGATTTTTCTAAGTTCAGAAAGCTTAACTAATTCTTTCTTTATATTTATTGGTTTTACACCAAAGGCTTGTAAAATTTTATTTTTAATCTTTGCTTGAAAGGTAAATTTTTCAACAAATAAATCCCATCTGACTAATTCATAAATTCTTATCCCGTTATAACTGACTTTATCAGAAAAGGTGGGACCAATACCTCTGCCGGTTGTCCCTAATTTGTTTTTACCCCTGGCATTTTCAAAAGCTGTATCTAATGCTTTATGATATGGAAGTATTATGTGGCATCTATCGGATATAAATAATCTTTTGTCAAACTTTACTCCGTCTTTTTTAAACATTTCTATTTCGGATACTAAAACCTCCAAATCCAAAATAACACCATTGGCAATTACGCATTTGGTATTTGGATGCAAAATTCCGGAGGGTATTAAATGGAGTGGATATTTTTTGCCATTAACAACAATTGTATGCCCTGCATTATTTCCGCCATGAAACCTGACAACAAAATCTGATTTCTTAGCCATCAGATCAACAATCTTTCCCTTGCCTTCATCACCCCATTGTGTTCCAATAATAACAGAGGTCTTATTCATTTGAGAGTCAAGTTTAACAATAAAACTTTTGACATTCAAGATTCTTTTTTATATAATGAATTATGGGATTGAAAGATTACAAAGTAGTAACGCTTGGATCTCACTCCGCCCTGCAAATTTTAAAGGGGGCAAAAGATGAAGGCTTCAAAACCGCAGTAGTTGCAATTCCTGGTAGGATTGCTCTGTACAAATCCTACGATAACTTTATTGATGAAGTTTTTGAGATAGCTTCTTGGAAAGACTTTCCAATCTTGGAAAAAGATTTAATAAGAAGAAATGCAATCATTATTCCGCACGGCTCATTTGTGGCTTATTTGGGTATGGATCAAAACAAAAATATGAAAGTTGCCTATTTTGGCAACAAGTCTGTTTTGGATTGGGAAGAGAACAGGAAGATGCAAAGATCCTGGATGGAAGAATCGAAGATTTTGGTGCCCCATCGGTTTAGAAAAGGAGACAAAATAGACAGACCGGTTATTGTTAAATCATATGGCGCTGCCGGAGGTAAGGGTTATTTTACTGCCAGAAATCAAAAAGAGTTTGACGAAAAATTAAAAAACTATAACGAAGAAAGATTTATTGTTCAAGAATACGTCATTGGAGTACCCCTCTATTTTCATTTCTTTTACTCACCTTTAACTAAAAAAGTTGAAGTGATGAGTATAGATAAAAGATATGAAACGAATGTTGATTCCTTAGGAAGAATTCCTGCAAAAAATCAAAGAGGGCTCAAGTTAGAACCATCCTTTGAGGTTGTTGCAAATATACCTCTTGCAGTTAGAGAATCTATGCTTGCCGGTGCTGTATCTATGGCAGAAAGAGTTATAGAGACCTCTCGAAAACTTATACCTGCAAAAGGGCTGTTTGGTCCGTTTTGTTTAGAAACTATTATTACCTCCTCTGAGGAAATTTATATTATTGAAATCTCTGCCAGGATTGTTGCCGGGACAAACTGTTTTATTAATGGTTCTCCGTATACATATTTAAACTATGATGAACCTATGTCAACGGGAAGAAGGATAGCCAGAGAGTTGAAGAACGCGATAAAGTTGGGAAAATTAAAGGAAGTCCTTGATTAAAGATTAACGATTAAAGAATGAAAAATCATCAATCATCAATCATCAATCATCAATCACCGGTGACTATTGCAGTATTGGGTTCTCATTCTGCTTTAGATGTCTGTCGTGGTGCAAAAGATTTAGGATTTAATACTTTAGTGATTGTGCAAAAAGGTAGAGACAAAACTTATTCTAAATATTATAAAAGTGATGGTGAATTGGGAGTTGTTGATGAAATTATTGAACTAGAAAAATTTGCTGATATTTTAAAACCAGAAATACAAGAGCAGTTACAAAAGAGAAATGCTATTTTTATTCCGCATAGATCCTTTGAAGTCTATATAAACGACTATGATGCTATAGAAAATAAATTTAAGGTTCCGATGTTTGGAAATAGGTTTTTACTAAAACTAGAAGAAAGAGGAGTTAAACCAAACCAATATGATTTACTGGATAAAGCGAATATTAGATACCCAAAACAGTTCAAGGATCCAAAAGACATCGACAGACTTTGTATTGTTAAAGTTTTAGAAAAGATGAGAGGATTTGAAAGAGCCTTCTTTTTGGTAGAAAATTACGACCAATTTAAATTAGAGTCAGAAGATAAGTTACTAAAGGGTCATATAACAGAAGAACAACTAAAAAATGCAGTTATAGAAGAATTTATAATTGGTGTACAAGTAAACTTTAATTTTTTCTATGATTCTATTAATGATAGATTAGAACTTATTGGTACAGACACCAGAAGGCAGACAAATATTGAAGGACTTGTGAGAATCCCGTCTGCTTATCAGCAATCGATTATAGAAAAAGTCACCATTAAATACGAAGAGGCAGGGCATATTGCAGTGACAGTTTTAGAATCTCTTTTGGAAGATGCATTTTCTATGGGGGAAAGGTTTGTTAAAGCGTCACAAGATTTAGTATCTCCAGGAGTTATTGGCCCTTTTGGTTTACAAACAGTTATCACTGCAGGCCCTCCTAAAAAAGAGATTATTGTTTTTGATGTTTCACCAAGAATGCCGGGTTCTCCCGGAATTTTTGCCACTCCTTACAGTGGATATTTATATGGACAAAATATTTCTATGGGAAAAAGAGTAGCCATGGAAATCAAACAAGCTGTCCAGGAAGGGAAGTTAGATAAAATATTAACATGAGTTCCCTGACAGGTCATTTTGCACTGCTTTCTGTTTATGACAAAACCAGAATATCAGATTTTGCAAAAGTGCTGAAAAAGTTAGGGTATCTAATTATCTCTACCGGTGGTACGCAAAAAGTTTTGGAAGGAAATGGCATTAAAGTGATTCCCATTGATGAAATAACCGGTAATCCCAGAAACAGTTTTGATGGTAGGATGAAAACAATCAGCTTCCAAATAGAATCTGGAATATTGTTTGATAGGAAAAATGAAAATCACATCACTCAAGCAAAAAACTTAAAAGTTCCACAAATAGATATTGTAGTTTGTAATCTTTATCCTTTTGAAGAAAAACCATCAATCGAAACAATAGATGTTGGTGGTCCAACAATGATTCGTGCAGCTGCTAAGAATTATCAAAACGTAATGGTGTTAGTGAATCCCGAGGATTATGCATTGGTTGCAGAAACGCTGGAGAAGGATCAGGTTACTGATGATTTGAGACAGGAACTGGCTGCAAAAGCTTTTTATCATTTGTCTTTTTACGATTCACAAATTGGTAATTTCTTCTCAAAAGAGCGATTTCCAAAAGAAATGACAGTGCCAATTAGAAAAGTAAACGATTTAAGATATGGAGAAAATCCTCACCAGAAAGGCGCTTTTTATGTAATGCCAAAAACAAATTCACCTTTATCAAAACTTAAAAAACTTTGGGGGAGAGATTTATCCGGGACAAATATAGGTGATATTTATTCCGGACTAGAAACTGTTAGACAATTTAAGAAATGTGCAGCAACAGTTATAAAACATCTAAGCCCTTGTGGTATTGCTGTTGGTCGTGATGCAGAAGAGTCTTTAGACAGGGCTATCAAAGCAGATCCGGTTTCTGCATTTGGCGGAGTGATTGTTATAAATAGACAAATGGATCTAGAAACTGCCAAAATTATTGCACAATTTAAAAAAGAAAGTGAAGGCAATATCGACATTGTGGCAGTTCCAAGTGTTACTGATGAGGCATTAGAACTTTTAAAAAGTATCAGAAAAAGTATGGGAATTTATACATTTGATGAAATCCCAAATGAAAGAACTGAGAAATGGGATCTTAAATATTTTGCTGGCGGAGTTTTACTGCAAGATTTTGATGACAATATTGAGGAAAGCGTTAAAAATTGGAAAGTAGTAACTAAAGTTAAACCAACAGAAAAACAGCTTAAGCAGATGATATTTGGAATAAAAGCTGTAAAGGCTGTAAAATCAAATTCAGTTATAGTAGTAGATAAAGATATTCCTATGACACGAGGTATAGGTTCCGGGCAAACATCAAGGGTTGGGGCTACCAAGATTTCACTTGAACAAGCGGGGGATTTGGCCAAAGGTGGTATTCTAATAAGTGACAGCTTTTTTCCTTTTGATGATTCGGTAAGACTGGCAGGCAAATATGGGATTACGGCAATCTTAGAGCAGGGCGGATCTATAAATGACAAATTATCAATTGATGCTGCAGATGAGTTGGGAATAGCGATGGTGTTCTCAAAAAGGAGGGCCTTTAGGCATTAAAGATGAAAGATTACTCAAATTATACGTCACCTTTCAGTTGGCGTTATGGTTCCGAACCAATGCGTAAAATCTTCTCTGAAGAAGAAAAATTTCGACTATGGAGAAAAATTTGGATGGAATTAGCTAGAGCGCAATCCAAGGAAGGTTTAGTTTCTAAAGAAGAACTTTTAGATTTAGAGAAAAATCAAGCCAACATTGATATTGAAAGAATTTGGGAGATAGAAAAAGATACTCGTCATGATGTTGTTGCTGCTATTAAGGAGTTTGCGGAAAAGGCTAAAGTTGGTGGGGGCAAAATACACCTTGGTGCAACCTCTATGGATATTAACGATAATGCTGAAACCTTAAGGATTACTGAAGCGCTAAATTTAATTGAAGATGAATTAAAAAACCTACTTAAAGCTTTCGAAGAAAAGATCAAAAAATATGCTGATTTTGTTTGCATGGGGTATACACATTTGCAACCTGCAGAACCGACGACTTTAGGGTATAGATTTGCTTTTTATGCACAGGATTTATTAATGGATTTGGAAACTTTGCAGTTTGTTAAAAAACAATTGAAAGCAAAAGGTATGAAGGGAGCGGTTGGAACTTCTGCAGGTTATGTTAGTCTAATGGGACTGGAAAAATATGAGAAGGCTGAAAAAGAAATCATGGAGCAATTGGGTATTGATGAGGTATTAATTGCCAATCAAACTTATCCAAGAAAAATTGATCTACTAGTGGCTAATTTACTTTCATCAATTGCCCAATCCCTATATAAATTTGCTTTCGATTTAAGAATAATGC
>CAYSNN010000005.1:0-549 GCA_964432475.1 uncultured Gammaproteobacteria bacterium | reverse complement strand
TGGAGAATGGGCAGAGAGTTTTGGAAAATCACAAGTTGGTTCATCTGCCATGCCTTTTAAGAAAAATCCTATTAAAGCAGAGCAAATTTGCTCTCTTGCTAGGTTAACTACTAATTTGTCACGAGTGATGTGGGATAACGCCTCACATATGTTACTGGAGCGAACTTTAGATGATTCAGCGAATAGAAGAGTTGCTATCCCGGAGATGTTTCTAGCTATTGATGAAATATTAGTTTCTGCAGCAAATATTGTTGAGGGGTTAATAAACGATAAACGAATAACGAAAAATTTAGAAACTTATTGGCCTTTTTCTGCTTCTGAGCCAATTATTATAGAAGCAGTCAAGGCAGGTGCAGACAGACAAGTAATGCATGAAGCTTTAAGGGAAGTTTCAATGAAAGCTTGGGATGCTATACAAGAAGGCCAAGATAACCCTATGCAAAAATTAGTAACAGAAAATTCGGAAATTGGTAAATATTTAAAGCCTGATCAGTTGAAAGATTTATTTGATGCCAAAGGCCATATAGGTAATGCAAGTAAAAAGGCTTT
>CAYSNN010000004.1:33180-38884 GCA_964432475.1 uncultured Gammaproteobacteria bacterium | reverse complement strand
CCGATTGTCCATTTTTACCTCCACAATCAAGACGAGGCCAAAGAAATGAACCCTCAGCAGTTTTAGAAATAGCCCAGCTTATATCCGATATAAAGAACACATCATTGGAAGAAGTTGCTCATCGCACTTCTCTTAATGTTAAAAATATGCTTAAATTAGACACATGAGAATCATTTTGGCTTTTTTTATTGGTTTCATAGGCTTTTTTTATACTGCAGAACTGCTCCAAAGATTTAGTAGATTTTGGCCCTTTTTTGCTTTTACTAAATATAGTCTGGTTGGACTGTTGTTCATCTTAATAGGAACCTTTTTGGGAATTTTTGGTCAATCTATCCTTGAGGGTGGATTAAATGTTTTATCTGCCAATTTTTTAATTGGAGCAGGCTTAGGTCTAATTATGCATCATCTTTTATCCCGCCGCTATATTTTCTTTGAGAAATTGGAGAAAGATTTTATTATTAGACATGAAACAAAAGTAGAAAGGCTACTAGAAATTTTTCCAGGAGCCTTTACTTGGCTGGCTCTCACCTCACCAATTTGGTTATCCTTTACTCTCCCTTTTGCTGTAGCCTATTTAATTTTAATTGCAGATACCTATTGGCTACTTACTGCCTTAAGAATTGGTATTTTGATATTAATTGGTTTTAGGAAAATGGAGGTGGCTAAAAAGCAAGATTGGTTATCTAATCTTAAAAAAGATTTCCCCAATGATTGGGGAAAATATTATCATTTAATACTAGTTCCCACCTATAAAGAAGCACCGTATATACTTACTACCACCTTCCAAGGAATTATTAATTCCAACTATCCTAAAGATAAAATTTTGCTGGCAGTCGGGTTTGAGGAAAGAGATGAGCCTAAAAAAATTAGAGATACCCAAAAAAATCTTAAAAAAATTGAAGGAAAAATTGTCGCAGTTTACACTACCATTCACCCTTATAACCTTCCTGGAGAAGTGGCTGGCCAAGGCTCAAATAAAAACTGGATGATCAAAAATATTGTCCCTCAGCTTAAAGCAAAAGGTATTAAGGTAGAAGATGTTTTTGTGACCACTTTAGATGCTGATTTTGTCCTACATCGGGAGTTTTTAGCAGGGGCTTTATATAAATACTTATCCCAACCAAACGAAAAAAGAGACAAAAGAACTTTTACAGGAGTATTTTTATATCACAATAACTATTGGCAAACTCCAGCTCCGATGAGGCTGATGGCCACTGGTACTTCCTTTTGGCAACTGGCTGAGATGGTTGGTTCTGATAAATATATGAACTACTCTTCGATGTCCATTTCTTTAAAAGCTCTCTTAGATGTGGGTGGCTGGATACCAGATAAGGTCAACGATGATAACGGGTTTTATTGGAAGGCCTATTTTCACTTTAATGGTGACTATAAAGTCATCCCACATTTTTTACCAATTTCTGCTGATGCAGTCCAAGATACCACCCTCCTTAAAACCTTTCAAAACCAATATCTACAAATTAAAAGATGGGCTTATGGGGTTGAACATATCCCCTATGTGGTTACACAGTATTTTAAAAAAGAAATCGATTTTTGGGATAAAACTGATAAGTTACTTTTTAAAATTTGGGGGGATTTGAAATGGGGCTTTTTGGCAATCTTTGTAACATTCGGCAGTATCATTATTCCTTTAGTTAATCCTGATTTTAAAGAATCTGTATTGTCTATTAATCTCCCAATAGTCTCGTCTTGGATATTAACAGCGGCATTTTTAGGGCTTTTTGCCACCATCTTTGTTCATGAAAAAACTGCTCCCAAAAGACCAAGAAATTGGTCGCCCTTTCAAAAAATATTTTCCTATATTCAGTGGCTTTTGGTACCAATTATTTTAATTACTATCTCATCCCTACCTGCCATTGATGCCCAAACCTCCTTAATGTTTGGTAAAAAATTGGAGTTTAGGGTAACCAATAAAGCGCGGTTATCAGAAAAAGTATAAAAATGGCCAACTTTAAAGAAAATTTTGAACAAATGAATCATTTTTCCCAATTTTTCTTATTAACAATCTCTTTACAAATATTTTTGGCGTTTTTGATCAGCCTTTTTATATTATTTTCCTCAAAATTTTTACCGCCAAAATTACCACTATTCTATTCCCTACCTTGGGGAGAAAAACAGCTGGCTACTCACCAACAACTTTTTATCCTCCCTGCTATTTTAGTGTTGATTACTCTTATTAATATTGCCGTCGCCTGGCAACTACATCTTTCTCAATCATTTTTCAAAAAAATATTAATCTTTAGCTCATTGGTAACAAGCATGATTCTAGTCATTACTTTTATTAAAATTATTTTAATTTTTATTTGAAAAAAGTTTTATGAGTTTTGTAATACCTGCACTGATTGCTTTTTTGGCAACTGTTTTAGCAATTTTCCCAACAATTAAAATTGCCAAAAAATTTAATTTATTAGATCATCCTCAAAAAAGACCTCACCCAGCTCATATTCAAAATAGAGTTGTTCCTAGGGCCGGTGGATTAGCTATATTTTTTGGTCTGATATCCTCTATCTTACTTTTTATCTCTCCCTCACCACCAATTATCGGGATTATTTTTGGACTATTAATTCTATTGATAGTGGGCTTACTTGATGACAGATACCCTCACCTTTCCCCATATCTAAGATTGGTCAGTCAATTTATGGCGGCCTTTTTTGTTGTTTCTCAAGGGGTAGATATAAAATTTATCACCAATCCTTTAGGTGGGATTATTAATTTTTCTCCCCTTTTTGCTTCTATCTTAGCCTTGCTTTGGATTGTCTGGGTAATGAATATGATCAACTGGTCTAAAGGGGTTGATGGACAAATGCCAGGCATTACCACTATGGCAGCCATTATCCTAGGACTACTCTCCATTAAACTCAACTTTTTGGGAGATCCTTCCCAAGCCGATATAGCCAAACTGTCATTTATCACCGCCGCCTCAAGCTTGGGTTTGTTAATTTTTAATTGGTATCCGGCTAAAATTTTTCCTGGATTTTCCGGATCAACCATTTTAGGTTTTATGATTGCAGTTTTGGCCATTCTCTCCGGAGCAAAACTAGCCACAGCCGGTCTGGTCCTTTTAATTCCTGCCACAGATTTTGCTTATACCTTTTTTCGAAGAGTCTTACAAGGCAAATCTCCTGTTTGGGGAGATCAAGGACACCTCCACCATAAACTTTTACAAATAGGTTTATCTCACTCACAAATCTCCTTGTTTTATATTTTGGGATCTGCTATCTTAGGGGCAGTTGCCCTAAGTTTAAATAGTCGAGGTAAACTATTTGCTGCTTTGCTTTTGGCAACTCTAATTTTGGGTGGGATCTTATGGTTAAACTTTTTTGGGGCCTTATCAAAGCGTCGCGCCCCAGACAGTGGATAAAAAATTTTGCTCTTTTTGCCGCCCTAATTTTTTCTGGCACCTTGTTTGACCCCATCAGCCAATTAAAAACCTTACAAGCTTTTGCTCTTTTTTGCGCTTTTTCCTCAGCCACCTATTTATTAAATGATGTTTTTGATATTGAAAGGGATAAACTTCATCCATTTAAAAAAAGGCGGGCCATTACCTCCGGAATAATCCCGGTCTGGTTGGCCGTTACAATATCACTTTTAATTGTGGCCATAGGACTACCCATATCCTATCAACTCTCCCCTTCCTTTTTCTTTGCTGCCCTGGCCTATTTAGTCTTACAACTTTTCTATTCTGCCTATTTAAAACAGATTATTTTAATTGATGTCTTGGTGATTGCAGCAGGATTTGTCTTAAGGGTTTATGCCGGGGTTTGGGCAATTGATGCCCACTTAAATGTTTGGTTTTTACTCTCTGTCACCTCATTTGCTCTCTTTTTAGCAATCGGAAAGAGGAGATCGGAAAGAACTTTAATGGAAGCCCGCGCCTCAAAACACCGGGAGACATTGCTTCACTATCCGGAAAATTTGCTGGATATTTTAACTGCCATGTTTGCAACCTCTGCCTGGCTGACCTATGCTTTCTTTGCTTTTTTGCAGCCTCCAATTTTGGCCAGACAGGCTTTTTCCTCTCTGCTAGGAGGACTTGAGCTGCCCTTTAGCGAGGCAAAATACCTGATGGCCACAGTTCCGGTGGTAATTTATGCAGTCATGAGATACCTCTATATTATCTATGAGAAAAAAGAAGGTGAATCCCCTGAAAGGGTTTTGCTGTCTGATCAACCCATGCTTTCCACTGTTGTTATTTGGTTAATCCTAGTAATTGGAATAATCTACTATCTGGGTGTTTAGGGGTTTTTCTTCTCAACAAATGCCGATGAAACAAAACCTTCTGTATCATCAGAAAGCCTTACCCTCATCCAGCCGCCGAGTTCTTCCAGAAGAATCAACCTGTCCCCGGGTTTAACCTGAGTAATTTCTCTCCCGGACAGCGACGCTTTGTCCCTAACCCGTAAAAAGCCGGTTGGAGTATCTTTAACAACTACTTCCGGCGTTTGGGTAATAACAGGTGAGGAAACTATTGTTAAATCCGCCTCAGATAAAGCTAAGTCAACAGATACTGTTAAATTATATTTATCCGGTAAGTTTGCCCTGATACTTCTTTTCAAATAGTTTGCGTGACTAACTAAAATAGTATGGTCACCGGAAGTCAAATTCACACTCATAGGGGTTTTACCATATACTTTCCCGTCTATCTCAATATCTGCATCAGAAGGGTTTGAAATAACCGTCATCCCTCTACCTCTGTCTAAGGTTAAAATCTCACCGGAAGAAGAGGCCTGATCTTTTGCCAAGTCTCTGTTTATAATCGTCACAGTTTGCGGAGTAAGCCTTACTTTTCCTCTCCAAATTGCTCCATCTTTTTCCAGTTTAATACTATATTCTTTAACTTCTAAATTTTTATCCTCATATGGGGTTTTTCCCACTTCCTTACTGTCTAAAAACACTGTGGCCGAATCAGGAATAGAAAGAACGGAAAGCCCGGTTTTTGGCTTTATATTAAAAAGTGATTCCTCAATTTTACCGCTAAACCTTATAAGGATCACCAAAATACTCACCAAAATCAATACCCAAACTAATATTTTCCTCATATCAAATAATTATACATTAAAACCTAAATTTTGCCTTTTGTACCAAAATTTGCTATAATTTATCTTATCGCGTCTCAAATTAAAAACCTTCTGCCTAGGAAAGTTTTTGAAAGGGTCGCCCTAAATCTTAAACTATCTAAAACCAAGCTGAGGTTTCCCAAAAGGGTTAGTCTGCTTGCCATATCTTCCCTATTTCTTTTTAGTCTCTTAGGATATTATCCTACCTTGTCTGTACCGCCTATCAAACAATCTGAGGCTAAAGCCTCGGTACAGGAGCAAAAAGGAGAGGTTGTCCCTGCTTCATTTTCTAAACCCCTGATACTGCCGCATCCGGGTTTTCTGTCTACGAGGTTTTCTGTCTACCATCCGGGAGTTGATATTGCCACAGGCTTGGGAATGCCCATTCACCCCATGATTGACGGGGTAATAGAGGCTGCAGGTTTTGATATTTGGGGCTTGGGAAATTATGTGATGGTGGCCCACGAAAAAGGGTTCAAGTCAAAATATGCCCATATGGGAAGAATTTATGTAAGAGCGGGAGATAAAGTTACCTCTGAAAATATTCTAGGAGAAGTCGGCTTAACAGGCCGCACATCCGGACCCCATACCCATATGGAAGTCACTTTGGGTGGAAAATTTATTGATCC
>CAYSNN010000004.1:16653-33080 GCA_964432475.1 uncultured Gammaproteobacteria bacterium | reverse complement strand
CATCCGGACCCCATACCCATATGGAAGTCACTTTGGGTGGAAAATTTATTGATCCGCTAAAATTACTCCCTGAGATCTCAGATATCCCTGCTGCCTTGTCTAGAAACATTGACAAGTAATCATACATCAGAATCCCTGAAGAGGACTACTTAAAATTAAAAGAGGAAGCGGCAAAAAGACGGAAAAGTCTCTCTGCAGTAATTAGAGAAAAGATTAGTGCCACCGGAGAGAAACGATCTGAATCTGAAATCGAAATATTTCTTACAAAACGTAACCAGGTAGCAAAACAATTAAATAAAAAGTTGCGGCGTTTTAATATTGTAGAAACATTACGAGAGATGAGGTACGAGGGAAAAGATCTGGGGTGTTTTCGAGAGTCTGCACTTAAAAATTATAAATCCTACTCTCCAATTTATAAAGAGCAGTATTAAATTTTCCAAAAAACACCATGTTTCGGTCTATGATGCATCATATGCCGTGCTTGCGGCAGAAAAAGAGTGCAACCTACTGACTGCTGATGGTAAATTTGTGAACCAAACCAAGCTATCTTTTATTAAACTCCTGAAGTAAAAACCCTTAAAACCTCACACCGGCAGTTATATACTACCATTTGCATTGGTACACTTACCCTTATTAGTACAGCTATCTCCGGTACAACAATAGCCTGTTTTACATTCTGAATCCTGTGAACATGTCTGACCTAAGCATTTGCTTCCGGAAGGCTTCCTTTGTTCTACTCCACAGCTGGAACCGGTACTGCCACTGCCTGATCCTGAAGAGCTACTCCCTCCCGATGTACTGCCTCCTCCGGAAGTTCTGGCAGATAAAGAGGTACATCGGTCGTTTTGGATATTTAACTTCGCAGCCTCATCATTCCCGGGACAGAAATACCCTGAGGGACACTCGCTGTCATGCCTGCAAAACTCACCGGGTTTTCCTCCTCCTATACATTTACCCTTGCATCCGCCGGGAGTATCACAAGTCCCTCCTGTCCTGCAGTCTCCTGATACACACTGCTCATTTGTGACACAATCTGCCCCGTCAGGCAGTTTGGTGGTTACTTTAGGGTTTGGGTAACACCGATCTTTTGGCAGACCGTATTGCCTGGCATCATCATCACCTATACATATCAACCCTTGCTTACACTGCGCAGTTTTATTACAGGGCTGGCCTGCTTCTTTGTTTGTAAGCGATGAGGCAGGCTTAAGTTTTAAGGCTATTCTTTTTGGATCACCGCTGGTATAAGCAATTTCTACAGTCACAACACATTTGCCTGCAAAAAAGTCTTCCCCGCAAAGATCCAAAAGATTCAGCGGCACTTTTGGATTGTTTTTGCCAACATCCTTACCATTAACCTTAACTTCTTTTACTTTTGGTTTAGTGACAGCAGCCTGGGAAGTTTGTTCCCCATTTGGACATGCTGCTTTGTTGTATGCCTCAAGCATTTGCTGCATATTTACTACCGCGTAAGGACCCGGATATTTAGCCTCTTCCAGCCTTTTGGAAAGGACTTCATATGTTAAATTCTCTCCTTTACAGGTTCTAACTTCTCCTTTACCCTGGTCATCTGAAGGGATAAGTCCCCTACCCCTGTCCACTACAGCTATTTCATCACCCTGTCCTTCTTCTTCTTCTTCTTCTGTCGGAGAAACAGGAGTGCGGGGAGCTGTTAGATTTATAATCTCTCTTGCAGGCTTAGCGTCAGGCGGACATATCTCTTCTTGTTTTGTGCCTTTGGCTCTACATTGTTTTGCGCAATCATACCAGGCACAATGTGATAATTTATTACATCCACTTATATCTCCGTCGTATAAACGACAAGCTGTTGATGGTACCTGCCTATCTGCAGGTTCTTGACATGCAGAGAAAACACAATCTCCATTAGAAGCAGTCGACATGGTTGCACTTCCACCTGTTCCGCATTGCATGCGGCCAATCTGTCTGCATTTTCCTTCTTCTTTGTTATAACACTCATTATCATTACAGTTAAAGCCAGCTGCCGGGGCTGCAGGCAGAGCAGGTGCTGCTGGATGTGGTATGCCCAATTTGCTATCTATGCAATAAAAAACAGAGTCGACAAACTTGCGAATCTTTGGGGTTACAAATCCCTCTACATTACATTCCTTAAACGCATCCAAACATCCGGCTATGTTATTTGAATAGTCTTGTTTACACCATCCTATATGGTCAACTGGACTCGCACCCCCGTCCTCATATGTTCCTTTAAGAACACATTCATTTACTCTAAGCCAATATTCACAATCATCCACTGCATTACAAGATTGCAAGCTGGTATATTTAGAGCATTCATTTTTACGTTGGGCATTATTGGTATATAGCTCAAAACAAGCTTTAATTGTACTTTCATCAATATCCCCCTGCTCTATACTTAAACATTGTCTGACACCATCAATACATTTCTGGTTTTCTGGTTCACAGTCAGCACTTATGATCTGCGAAATTGTTTCAGCAGACAGAGACTGGGTTGCAGGCTGAGCAGGTGGTGTAACCATTTCCTTTGTCCGGTCGGCAGGATCAGGAGTTTTACCACAAAGGGAAACATCCACTTCACCTACAAATGGAGGTTGGAAACAGGTGCCTGTTGGCAATTTTGATTGCATGTAACATCTTCTACTCCCCCCATCCCAATTAGGAGGACATGACCCTCCGGAATCGGGATAAGGGGCCACTCCGCTGATATTACAAAAATCATCATCCACCTTCTCACCTTCTTCACATTTATCCCCATTTTTAGTAAGTTTCTTGCAAGATGCCCCAACCCCAAAAAGACCGTTCCATTTGTTATATCCCACACAATCCGCAGGAAAACCGCCAAACCCTTCGTAAACTGGCTTACCATCTCCTAAGCTATTCCCCACATTAACTGCGTGGACACTCTGAGGGATAGCAATAAATATAAAGACTAAAACAAACAGAAAAAGATATCTAAATTTCATATTTATTGATTTAATCCGTTGACATCAATTTTTAATTCCACACTATTTGAATCAACTTCACATTCATTGTTTTTACATTGCTTGCCGTTAACAGAAATGGCCTGGGAAGGATCTGATTTAAAATCTGCTTTGGGTTTGAAGATAACAGGGTTTTGCACTAAGTAGAAAGTAGCTAATATCCCTATCAAAAGAAGAATAGGAACCAGTAAGTGAGCCGCGCCCGCTTCGCCGAATCGAGGCGAGCCTTTTTGAGATAATTTGGGCATTAATTCATTGTTGGCATATATAAGGTACCCTGTCAAGTTTTTTTGGTGTAAAGTTTTGTTTAGGTTCAAAAGGGGACGCCTTACTTTAACTTACTTTAAATTAACTTGATCTCATCGGGTATAAAGGGGAGTTTTTGCTTGGCAAATTGGAGCCACCTTTGAAGTGTCTCTTCTTCAGGTATATGTACTTTAACATTAAAACCATAATAGGCAGCACGTCCTTCTTCTTTTTTATAAAGAACGTCTCCATCAACTGCCTTTTGCAAGTAGTTGACAAATGTTTGCCTGGCTACTTTATCTTTGCTAACTTTAAAAAGATTTTTAAACTGCAGCCGGGACCGTTTTATCAGAGGCTTTAAGATTGATTTTATTTGCGGATCAACCTCCTGTCTACCGAGGAATTCACTGCGTTTTGCCTCAAGGCTTAACTTTACAACATCAATCATAGACAATACTAAGGCTTCCTGTACAAAGGAAACAAAATGATTCAAATTCTTTCTCTCAAGAGAATATAAAAGATATTTATAGTAACGCTCTTTTTGTTTGTGGTAATAATAAGAAGTACTATATAAGTTTTTCCGATTAAGACCAAGATCACGGAAAAATAAATGCTCCAAAACTCTACTGACTCTTTTATTTCCATTATTGAATGGATGGAGTGCATACAGTGCAGTATGAAAAAGCGCTGCTCCGCAAATTGACTGGTTACCTTTTAACCAGGAAATTAATTCCTTTACTCCCTTTTCAATCTGCTTGTACGGAGCAGGGTTGTATGTGCCGACCCGAATCGTGTCATTATCCCGAAACTTTCCGGCTTTATAGACCGTAAAGTCCGGCAGATATTTTGAAAAGATGTCCAGTCCCCGGCTCAAACTCAGATGAATTTCACGTATTAAAACAGGGGTAAGCTCATTAATCTTTACTGGAGATTGGTTTAAACTTCGAAAGGTCTTAGCGATATTATAAAATTCTAATTTCTCGTAGTCTTTACGGGTTAATTTCTGTTTCGTCTTTAACTTATCCCCAATAAAACTATACTCTTTATTTGCCAATATTACATCATATACGTCCTGCGCTTCCTGTAAGGTTAAAGAAGAGTTCTCTGCTTTAGAAATGGCAAAAGAAGCCAGCAGTTCATTCCTGCTGATTAAGTTTCTCTCGATATCCGGATTTAAAAACACCTGCTCGTATTCTGCTAATTCCCGATCTATTTTGGTAATTTCCTCATCAGAAAAGGGAAGCAGTTTTGGCGTAAATACAAACTGAGATAAAAAGGTGTGGGCAAATGGTCTGGTAATTAATTGATCCATATTAATCAGTCTAAAATTAGTCTAATAACTAGTCTAATTATTAGTCTAATTAAATAATAGCAGGAAGATTTACAAAAGTCAAATTACTATTTTCTATATACCTCATCAATGCCTGTTGATGCTTTAGATGCCTAGAGGATATAAAACCAGGTTAGGGATTTGTGCAAAATGTTTCTTGTTCAAAGTTACTACCATACCATTTATCTCTAAAGCTGACGCAGCAATAATGTAATCCGGAACTTGAAGGGTAGCTGACATGTCACGGTAAATCTCCCCGGCCCTTTTAGCAATCTTATCATCTAAATCCATTCTTCGGAATTGACTGATAAAGTCAAGCATATCTCTTACTTTACGCGGATTTTTGGTGCTTTTCCCTGAGAAAAGTTCAAAAATAGCCATGGTGGGTAGGAACAGTTCTACCTCTTCACCTGCACTGGCTATAAACTTCTCCCATTTAGTACCACCTCGCAGGTAGTCTATAATAATGCTGGAGTCAACTACTACTTTCACCCTCTAGGTTTCCACCCTTTTTTATCCCATTTTCCCAAAAAGGAAGCTGCTCTTTTTCTTCTTAAGGGATTATCTTCTTCGTCATAATCCTTCCAAATTCCATGAACTTTCTTGGAAGCTCTCAGTAATGCTTTCAAGTCTGTTTTTTGCTTTTTTGGGGAAAGCACAGCCACTTCTTTGGAATCTTTTTCTATAATAATCTGCGTACCCGAAGCTACTTGATTCAACAGTTCAAAGAATTTATTCCTGGCTGCAGTAGCAGACATCCTGATGGTATTCATACATTGTCATTATACCATAAATGTACACCTTGACAACAGGAAATCCGACAAAAACTATTTCCAGAAATCTCAGGCATACCTCTGCAACTGTTGCTACAAAATAGTTTTTACCTTTAACTATTAAATTCTATTCGTTTTAAATCCCAAAAATCATATAAAACAGAAGCTGTATAAAGTATTATTAGGCTGAAATCAAATATAAAAAAGTTGTTTATAAGCAGGCCTGCTAATACTGAGGTCATTTCTAATGATAATCCTATTAAAAACATTAAAAGACCAGTAGTTAAATGTGCCAAGAGTCTTGATAAAAAAACTTGATGCTTAACTCTCTCATATGTAAAAGCAAAATTTCCAAAGCAGGCGGTTACAACTAAAATACTGACTGCTACCAGCAGATTTCCCACTAAAGCTTTATCCAAAATAATGTTTGAGGCAAAAAGAGAATTTTTAATAAGCGGATAAGTTATTATCAGAATTATCATTAACAGGATATTTTTTACTATATTTTCCCAAAGAATGTTTTTCATGATTACTCTTCTCTACTTTTATCAACACCAAATCTAGTATAACCGTTTTTGGAAAATGTTTCATCAAAACCAAAAATTTCTTTGGTTTCATATTCATCCGCAAATGCCATGACTAAACAATCAGTGAAACTAACAGAACTAACTTGATCTTTAAACATTTTCAAAGCATGTTGTCTTGTATCAAAGCTTGCTTCTTGAATTGTGAAGCGTTTATTTGTAAGGATCTCTTCTCCAATGATGGCTGCCCCTTTATGATCGGTCTTTTTTCCAAGCACGTTAATTGTTTCACTAAAGATATCACACGGGATAATTAGATTATATTGAGCATTGAGAATCTTGTGACTGATCTTTATAGCCCTATCATTATTACTGTCATCCGGGAGCGCAAGCGACACAAGAGCACTCGAGTCTATAATAATAGTACTACGCATCTTCGTAGAGGTATTTATCAATATTTGCGGAAAGATCGCGCGGTCCTTTAAGTTTTAATTTTTTCCCAAGTTCCGCAATCTTCAAAAGCGCTGTGCCGGCATTCCCTTGCTTTCTTTGCATCCCTTTCTCAAGCACGTCACGGATAATCTGTGCTTTCGGTTTCTTTTCCTTTTTAGCCGCCAGATCAATGGTTTGATATAGATGTTTTGGTAAGTAAACTTGTGTACGTATCATATGTCTGATGTATAATGTATATTATATCATGAAATAATCTCACCTTCTACTTCTGTTAGAGTCGCGCCTCTTAGACCAAACTGTTCTCTCTCCCTGTTTATCAGTCTTTCCAACAGATTTTTTAATTCTAAGGGGTAGTCTACAAATTGTAAGCTAATCTCATCTTTATTCCCGCCTGCCGTATTTATCTTGATAGTCCCGTGATGTAAAAGCAACCTATCTATTATTGACTGGTCAACTTCTAAGTGAGTGACCTTATCATATAAAGCTGCAGTTAATCTGACTCCGAAAATTCCTCTTTTGATGATTATCCTTCTGGTAGTCAGCAAGTATCTGTTTGAGTGGTATGTATGCATTGTTTTTAAAATTGCCGAGGCAAACATACCTATGAGCGCAATGACCAAAGCCCATACTTTATCTATTCCCAAAAGCCAGCCTAACCCTAGACTCAACCCAAAAAAGAGAAATCCGGGAAAAAGCAGATAAATAATGAATTTTGAGCGGATATAGGCTTGAGAGAAGCTGGTCACCAAAACTAACTCCTCATCTTCTGATAAAAACTTGGCAAAAGCTTTTCTTTGTTTTTCGGATGGGGACTGCCGGTAATGAAACTTAGCCATTTAAGCCATTGTAAATAATTCAGTTATTTTGTACAAGCCACCCTTAAAGTCCAGCCGGGGTTAGATCCTGAACAAGACAGACCCAGATCGGTTGGTTTATACAGTGTATTAGACCTGCCAAGCTTTGAATAGTTTGGCCTGTACGGCTGTTGGGAGCCCCAGTAACCTGCTTTGTTGGTACAATCCAGTCTATTGACTGTACAATTTAAACCCTTACAGGAAGAAACAGATGCTCCCCCGCACTGCCTCCACCAATAACCTTTGGCTGCATTATTACCACTGACTGCTACAGCCTTGGTAAAACCTTTTTTCCGGCAGATTTGATCAGGCGTTAAGCCAGAAGGCGTAGAACAGGTTATTTGATAATCTATATAAGTAGTGGGTTTGAAACATTGGCCTTTGGAATACAAAGTGGTACTTGCAGAATTCGCTATAATTCGTTATAATCAGCTATAGTTAGATTAACACAATGAAACTATGGTTAAAAATAGCAAATTTGAAAAAAGGTTAGTTGCTCTTCCTCCTGAAATATTTCTTAAGATAGCTCAAATTGATGAGTTAAAGGGTCAATGGACCGGCGGAGCCAATTTAAATCCCCAACTATTGGGCAGGCTAAAAAGAGCAGTTTTAATTACTTCTACAGGCGCTTCAACAAGAATTGAGGGAGCACGATTATCTGATGAAAACGTGGATGATCTAATGAAAGGTTTAGCTATGCAAAAATTTGCTGATAGGGATAAACAAGAAGTCCAAGGTTATTTTGAACTGCTTCAAATCATCTTTGATTCTTGGGACACCATAAGATTTAGCGAGAATACAATTAAGCACCTGCATCAAGAGCTTTTAAAGTATGTAGAAAAAGACCAGGACTATAGAGGCAAATATAAAGCCACTGATAATAAGGTTGAAATGGTGGATGAGCAAGGCAGAAGAATTGGAGTGATCTTTGATACCACTCCGGCCTATTTAACCCCAAAATACATGTTGGAGTTGGTTGAATGGACCAAATATGCCCTAGAGGCTAAATTATCTCATCCTTTGATTATTGTAGGCAATTTTTTAGTGGAATATTTAAATATCCATCCATTTAAAGATGGCAACGGTCGAATATCCAGAATTTTAACTAACTTACTACTTCTTCAGGCAGGTTATCTATATATGCCCTATGTCTCTCATGAGAAGTTAATCGAGGATCAAAAACCAGAGTATTATCTAGCTCTAAGGAAGAGCCAAAGAACTTTCAAAAAGGGTTCCGGAGATATTGCCCCTTGGCTAAAGTTCTTTTTGGACATTATTCTAGATCAATCTAAAGAAGCTATCAGCCTAATGTCGGGAGAGAATATTGAAGATATTTTATCCAATAAACAAATAGCAGTCTGGCAATATTTACAAAGCGTTGATGAGGCTACGCCTAAAGAAATAGCCAGTAAAACTAAAGTAGCTTATGCTACAGTCCGCCAAACACTCTCAAAACTATTAGGTCTAAAGAGGATTGAAAGAGTGGGAATGGGTAGAAGTTCCCGTTATCGGAAAATTTATCTGTCTTAATTTACATCTGCAGGTGGGTCAGGCTCATTTGGGTATTGACATATTGTCATATTTATGACAGAATGGTTTTAATATGTTAGTGAGAACTACAATTAGAATAAAGGGGAATTTAAAAAAAAGTGCTGAACTTAAGGCCTTACAAGACGATATAAGCTTACAGGATATTCTTAACCGAGCTTTAGAATATTACCTTGAGAAAGAGGCAAAACAAGAAGCTAGAAGATTAGTTTTTAAAACCCATGATTTAGGTAAACCCTTAGATGATCTAAAACGAGCTGATTATTACCCCAAAGTATAACAGATGCTTATTGATTCAAATATTTTAGTCTACTCAATTAACAGGTCTTCTCCAAAACACAAAAAAGCCCAAGATTTCCTGCAGGAAAATATAACTGAATTGGTAACCGCCCATCAGAATATTTTTGAAACCTTAAGGGTGCTTACTCATCCAAAGTTTCCCAACCCCATGAAAATAGGCAGCGCGATAGACGCAGTTGAGAGTATTCTAAAGGGATGTACAGTTGTTTCTCCGGACTATCGTACACACCGTATTGCATTGGAATTGATTAAAAAATATAGTTTATCCTCAGATAAAATTTTTGACGCTTACCTGGTGGCTACTGCTCTAGGAAATGGTATAAGTATCATTGCCACAGATAATATAGAGGATTTTAAAAGATTTATGGAGCTTAAAACAATTAATCCTTTCTAATATTGCCAATCCCTACAGTAACATCAACACTAGCTACGCTCATTTGCAGACCAAAAGAGTTAGGAGTTGGCGAGATAATAAGTTATTTTGTACAAGCTACCCTTAAAGTCCAACCGGGGTTATATCCTTTACAGGATATTCCTAGATCTGTAGGTTTATATAATGTTGAGGATGTACCGTTTTTAGTGTAGTTTGACCTGTATGGCTGTTGAGAACCCCAATAACCTGCTTGATTGGTTTTTTATCTAGAGTAATATAGAATCAGAGCAAAAAATCATAAAAGTACTAATTGGTGGGCAAGTGGTGGAGGGTTTTCAATAGGTCGGGGTTTTGGCGACTTTGGAGGCGGAAGATCAGGTGGGGGAGGAGCCAGTGGAGGGTGGTGAGTAAAATAGGAAACAATACGGCTTGCAAACTAATTCGTAGGGTTAGATAATTCAATTATGCAGAGAGGTTTTAGTAGTACTTACCTTATAATTGGAGTTTTGGTTATCGTCTTGGTAGGGTATTTATATAAAAATAACTCAAGCCCTCTTCAAAATACATCTACTATACAGCCTCCGTCATCTTTAGTCACTACAATTTCAACTCCCATTCCTTCCCCTTCACTTGATTATAGAGTGAGTTATACCAGTGTAGATGGTGAGATTTATCTTAAATATAATGGGAAGGTATACGGAAAAGATGATTTAAATAAAAGTAATAGGCGGTATGACGAACCAGTAGTTTCTGGCCTAAGCAGTCGGAATGATCTGGATTGGAAAATACTATTGAATCCGACTAATATCGAAATAGACGGATATAATGAGCTTTTTAGTTTTAAGGTATTTCCAGACAATAAGCGGTTTCTTTTTGTAATGCGCTGGTCACGACCTCCTACCGGATATGGTAAGACTTTTCAGGTATTTTATTTTGATGGAAATAGCGTCTCTGATCCGATAAGTTTGCAAGATTCTAACTACCCATCCATACCCAAGATTGATCAGATAAGTTTAGATGGTGAATATGTTTCCTTTGATATGTATAGCTGCTGGAATTGTGGCGGACATTATCCCTATGAACTTCTACTAAAAATTGGGGATATGAGTGTTAAGCGCATTGGCTCTGTGTCATATTTTCAGTGGGGAAGTAACGGAGCTTATGAATATAAAGATTATATTGAAGAGCCTTGTTCTTATCCAGGACCAGGTGTCTGCTTCAAAAAACCTGAGACTTTACCTTTAAAAACAGGACAATTTTAAAAGGTTTTTATAATATTATGAAAAAGGATAAATTACTTTTTATTGTCTTGATTATAATTATTTTAGGAGGTTTGTATTATCTCTACGTAAATAAGCAACGAAGTAACCTAAAACTAAATCTTTCTAACCAAATCTCAGTAACTAATATACCTTTACCAACTCCTCCACTAAGACCATTTTTGTCTTGTAATGAAAAAGGTAATCTAGTTGAATGTAGATTATTGAAGTTTCCAGTAAAATTTAGTTATTTCAATAGTTTAAAACTTGATTATCATGATAAGGATCTGGATCAGCCTGGAGAATTAAGTTTTCCATCAGAGGTAAAAATAATAAATGAGGGTAAAGTGATTATGAGGATCTTTCCTATGATGGAAGGAACCGATGCCTCTATGACTCCTACACAACCTTTTTTAGTAGATGGAAAGCAACTTGAGATAGGATCAAACAAAGTTACAAAAATTACCACTAGAGAGGATAGAGGGTATATTATTTTTCTTCAGTACCCAAAAAGCTCATCACTTTTTCCGGCTTTGATGATAAGTTGTGTTGCTGAAGATCAATCTTCAAGTAGAATCTGTGATAGCATTGTTACTTCAATAGAGTTTACACCATAAAGCTAATAAATGCTAAATTACAAAAATATTTCTTTTAGGAAACTTCAGTTGCAAGATTTGCCACTAATGTATAAATGGTTAAATCAGCCTCATGTCCATGAATGGTATGACAAAGATAAACAAAATACTTTAGAAGAAATTACCAAAAGATATGGACCAAAAATAAAAGGCGAGAAACCTACAGATTGCTACTTAGTTTTCTATGAGGATAAACCTGTCGCATATATCCAAACATATAAAGTTAATGATTGGCCTGAGTTTGGAGATTATGTAGGTTATGATGATCACACAGCCAGTATTGATCTATTTATTGGAGAAGTTTCCTTTATGGGGCAAGGAGTAGGAAGTTTAATGATCAGAAAGTTTTTACAAGAGGTTGTATTTAAAGATAGCGATATTAAAACTTGTATTATTGGTCCAGAACCTAATAATATCAGAGCCATAAAATCATATCAAAAAGCAGGTTTTAGGTATGCAAAAACTGTTCAGATTCCTAATGAAAAGGATCAAACTTATATTATGGAACTAAAAAAAGAAGATCTTTTAGGAGGGTGAATTAATTGGATTTGTTAGCTTAAATCCTAATTTGCCATACCATTCATCAAAAGAAAATAT
Source organism: uncultured Gammaproteobacteria bacterium (assembly GCA_964432475.1). GTDB lineage: Bacteria > Patescibacteriota > Microgenomatia > Daviesbacterales > UBA10151 > CAYSNN01. The sequence goes on along the minus strand of CAYSNN010000004.1, from coordinate 21,213 downwards.
TGCATCTGCCTCTAGTTTTTCAGCTGTTGCTGCAACTATTGCATCAAACAAAGTATTCTGTTTAGAGACAGCTTTTTTATCAAAAATCTCGGCAGCTTTTTTCATTATATCTTCATTAATATATTCAACTTGAAAGTTACCTTCAAGATACTGTTTATTTATAGCATGGGCTTTCTCGGGTTGGTTAAAAGCCCGCTTTAATGTAGTTACAACTTCAGGAAAAACAGTAACAGGGAATATTATAGTGGCCTCCTGTTGTATTAGTTTATGGTTGATTGCTACTGCCTTGTTGTGATGAGGGTCTTCCTCTAGAGATAGAGCAATTAGAGCATCCGCATCTGCAATTACAATGGAGCTCACTTGCGTCTATTTCCTCCCCAGGTATAATAATCCATATTTTCAACAGCATCTTTAGGGACCTTGCCTTTAGTAGGTATTTTCTCAATCATCCTAACAAAGTTGAGTAAAGCTTGAGCAGATGCTGTTTTAGGGGCAATTTTGCTTAAACCCTCTTCTAATGCCTCTCTGATTATTTCAGACTCAGGTTTGGTTTGCGCTTTGGCAACTAAATTAATCCTCTTTCGAGTATCTTCAGGTATATAAACACTTATCCTTTGCATATTAGTATTATATCATACGTATGACGTATGTCAAATAAGTCGTTGTAATAGGTACATCATGAACTAGTTTAAAAATTAGGGACAAGTTACAGTGGCAGATTGAATGGGGCTGCTGTCAGTCCGGTCAGAGTTTGATATCTTCCAATAAAGGGTAGTCCCGCAAGCATATTTAACCCATCTGGTATTTGGGTTGGCGAGAGTAATGGGTGAATTTGTGCCAAACACAAAATTTAAGTAAACATCCCAAGACATATCCGAGGTGGTAGATAAATCTATTCTATACATAGAACTTATAACCTGGGGGGCAAAATTGAAGGTAGCGCTGGCTGAGGCCAATTTGGAGCTTAAGTTGACAAAAGGTGTTGAACAATCAACTGTAAGTGATTGGATAGGGCTACTTTGAGAACCGTCAGCGTTATAAGTTTTCCAGTACAACTGTTTACCGCAGGTATACTTAGCCCATTTTGCACTTGGGTTGGAAATAGTAACCGGTGAACTCACGCCTGTGGCAAAATCTCCATATACATCCCAGGACATATCAGAAGTTGTAGAAAGATTTACCTTAAACAAAGAGGTAGATTCACCTGAGTATTTAAAGTTAAAGACGGTGGAGTTTTTATAGGCAACAGCAGAAAGGTCGGTGAAGTTGGTAGACGTAGGAGATGAGGAAGGCGAAGGTGTAGGTGTTGCGCTTGATGCGGGCGAAGGAACTGAGGCGATATCCTTATACTCAATCAGGTACTGATTGTTATCATCAATAGCTCCGGAAAGGATAGTGCTTGGAGTAATACCAGAATTTGAAGTATCCATAAAGGCTACCAACTTAGATGGCCCCATATCAATATCACCGGAACCATTGTTTATCCTATATGCAAAATAGTCCAAACCATCTTTAAGTTTGCTTGTAGCTTGCATAGTAAATACAAAACTTCCCGGCAGCGAAGCTTGTTTGAGTGAGGAAAGCCAATAGAATGTTTCCATCAAGTTTCTGGGTATAAACACCGGAAAAACAACGCCAGACCTTACTAATCCGATATAACCTCCGGGGAAAGCACTTTGTTGCTGCTGTTTGGATAAAACTAAGGTACATTCTCCATTACTATAAGAAATAGAACTTTTATCATTTGACTCAGCCAGTCTATAAGGTGAGCTAGCTGGTAAATTAGCTGCTTCCGCTTCACGCAAATAGATACAACCATCCACCCCGGAGGATGCTAAATTTTGTAATTTTATTGTTAAATTATCAAAATAATAAATTCCGTAAGAGTTACCGGCTGGGTATGGTGTATCCTGCGCACTCCTGATTGTGGTAGGATTTTTTCCCCAATTAAATAATATAAAAGCTCCTGAAGGGGCTGTCAGCTTTGGAGAGGATGGCCCGCTCATATGATCATTAGGCATAAAATTTACCAAATTCCAAGAAAATACTGATGCTTTATTGTTAGGTTGAGGCACCAAAAACCCATGTCCTCTTCCGGAATTATATACGTAGTTATCACCTACCGGAAAATGGTGAGTGATCTCGTGCAACAATCCATAATCTATCCTAATTCCATCTAAGCTGGATGGGTTATTCAAAAGACAACAATCAGGCCAACCCTCATCCATCGCCCACCTGGAGTCAATATCATACGGGATAAAACCTTTGACTCCATTTATGGTATCGTTTGCCCACCAGCCAAAACTGTGGTCATTTTTAACCTGCCACCCACCACCTGAAGTTGATAAAACATCTTTAGAGACAATCATAATCCTTTTTAAGGTAGCCTTACGGTTTATCTTGGGTGAAGAGTTAGCCCAAATATTACTGATTGCCTGGGCATGTTTGATTAAGACAGTAACTGCATCTCCTCCGATTTTGGCAGAATTACTGTCAAGTATATTTTTAACATCGCTATTTATAACAAACTCCAAAGTCCTTTCATAGTCGGTTCCTATCTGCCTAAAATTAGCCAGCCTGATATCCTGAATCTTTTGACCCAGCTGTTGAGAAGTAGGATTAAACAACTCCTCAGGGAAATTACTAAAAGATTTTTTGACAAACCCTCTTTCGATTTCATCCAATTCAGCCCTGCTTTTAACCGGTTCATCCAATCCCACTATAAATGTATCCCCTTTTTGAATAACAGATTTGCATTTGCTGCCATTCCAAATCTGTGCAGACGAGCAACCCAATGAGATAGTGGCAGGATAGGGGGAACCTTTTTGTTCACTCCCGTTGGAAGCTTTGAACTTTACATATAAAACTTTTGTGCCTGCTGAAGAGTTAGAAAAAGTATAATCTGTGGTTAAACTACTAAGCTGTGCACTAAAGCTGGCTGTTTTGACATTGATTGTGAAATTGGGATCTTCTGCTAAAGTTGCAGAAACAGCAGTTACCGGGATGGGAGAAACAGATTTATTAGGATAACATTTGGTATGGTTCTGGCAAGCCTGACTTGCTTGCAGGTATAAAGAATTAGAGGTAACACAGATAGGCGAGTTTATTGTACCTGAGTATCCGTCGTAACATATGTAACTTGCAGATTTAAAAGTCTTACCGGGACATTGATTACCAACTTTATAACTATTAATTCCCCTCTTACAAACAGATCCTGCTGAAGCAGCTGGGACAACCCACTCAGGGGTGGTTAATTTGACTTTGACTGCAGCAGTGTCAGTCTGGATGATAGAATCACCACTACTACTTACAAAGACGACATTTGCTCCCGAACTGGCTTTTGGCCTAAACAAGCTATAAAGATTTGAAGGATCTCTAAGGATAACCACCCCTGCAGCAATCCCTGCAAGAAGCGCTAAGAGTAAAAAGATATGAGCAACCCCTGCCTGCCGGCAGGCAGGACCACGCTCGTTTAGTTTGGGCATATTACTTATTTACAATAGCTGAGATAAGACTAAAGTGTCAAATTTGCTTCTTCAAAATCAGCCCACGAGGTGATAGTTTACTCTAGTATTCACCCATGCCGGGCATGCCGCCGGGGGGAGCTGGAGGGGATGGGGGTTCAGGCCGGTCAGTAATTAACACCTCAGTTGTCATTACCATCACTGCCACAGAGGCTGCGTTTTGCAAAGCAGAACGGGTCACTTTGACAGGATCAATAATACCTGCTTTAACCAAATCCTTAACAGCCCCGTCCAAGACATCAATCCCCATGCTGCCTGTAACCTCCATCACCTTTGACAGAGCAATTCCGTCATCCATACCGGCATTTTTCACCAGTATCCTGAAAGGCTGCTCTAAGGCTTTTTTGACTATTTCTACCCCGACTTTTTCCTCACCGGTTAAATTTGACAGGGCATCCAAAGCCTTTGCTGCTCGAAGTAAAGCAACTTCTCCACCTGCCACAATTCCTTCTTCAATAGCAGCTTTGGTAGCAGCCACCGCATCTATCACTCTTTCTTTTTTCTCTTTTAACTCTACCTCTGTTGCTGCCCCGACATTGATCACTGCCACCCCGCCGGTCAGTTTGGCCAGCCTTTCCTGTAATTTTTCTTTATCAAATTCTGAATCGCTGGTTTGAAGTTCCCTTCTTATTTGAGAAATTCTTGCTTCGATTTTGGTCTTGACTCCTTTGCCGTCAACTATTAAAGTATTGTCTTTGTCGGAGGTGACTCTTGAGGCTTGTCCTAAATCAGTCATCTCAACTGATTCAAACTTTTTGCCGGTGTCTTCTGAGATAACTGAACCGCCGGTTAAGATGGCAATGTCTTCCAACATCTCTTTTCTTCTGTCACCAAATCCAGGGGCTTTAACAGCCAAAACATTAAAGGTGCTTCGCAGTTTATTTACTACCAAAAGCGCCAAAGCCTCACCTTCTACCTCATCTGCAATAATCACCAAATTTTTAGAAACAGCCACAAATTTTTCCAAAAATGGCACTAAATCTGAAGCTGAGGAAATCTTTTTATCTGTAATTAAAATATATGCATCCTCAACTTC
>CAYSNN010000004.1:8330-16643 GCA_964432475.1 uncultured Gammaproteobacteria bacterium | reverse complement strand
GACTCCATTTTGTCTGAATCGGTTACAAAATAAGGAGAGACAAAACCTTTATCAAACTCCATGCCTTCTTTGTAATCCACAGTCATCTCCAAAGTTTTTCCTTCCTCAACAGTCACCACCCCGTCTTTACCTACCTTTTCCAAAGCTTGGGCTATCAAATTACCAATAGCAGCATCGGCAGCTGAGATAGTGGCCACCTGAGCTACTTCATCAGTAGTATTAATTTTTTTGCTCATCTTTCTCAACTCTTCTACAAGCAGGAGTACTGCTTTTTCTATACCGTGTTTTAAAATCATGGGATTTGAACCGGCCTGGATATTTTTTAACCCTTCTGTGACTATGGCTTTTGCTAAAACTGTAGCTGTAGTTGTCCCGTCCCCTGCAATATCTGCAGTTTTTGAGGCTGCTTCTTTTAGAAGTTGTGCCCCCATGTTTTCAAAAGGATCTTCCAAGTCTATTTCTTTGGCCACGGTGACTCCGTCATGCACCACATTTGGCGCTCCCCATTTTTTATCCAAGGCTACATTCCTGCCCTTTGGACCCAATGTTGTTGCCACAGCATCAGTTAGGACATTAATCCCCTTAAGTAATTTCTCACGAGCTTCTTGATTAAATTTTAAAATCTTCGCCATATTTTAAAATAAATTAGGTAATACTCTTTCTGCTTCATCAACAGTAATCGGCGGCCCCATGAAACGGCCTGCCTGGCCGACAACTTCAGGATCCAGACCAACCGGACGAGTATGTAAAACGCCTGTCTCGATCCTACCTGAGCGAATTCCTCTAATTTCTTTATCAATCATTTTAGCCAAATCGACAATTGAACCTCCTCTTTTTAGATGAGCCGCCATGCCAACAAGACCTTCTAAATATGTTCTTTCAAAAAGCAAAAATGTACGCTCATCTCCAGTTGGAGCTCCATCACCCTCTAGTTCATGTGTAATTCCTAAATACCGCCCAGCTACAAATGACCTTGCTTCTTCTATACTTCCTTCTGTTTCATTTCGTCTTGCCATATTTCTCTCCTTTTTGTTTTTGTCATTCCGAGGAGCGATAGCGACGTGGGAATCTTAATTAATAAAGATTGCCACGCCCCTTCGGGGCTCGCAATGACAGTGGAGGGTTACTCCAATATTGCCATTAAATCATCAAACTTCACCAGTTTATATTCTACACCAAATACTTTTATCTCATCCCCGCCCCATTTTTTATAAACCACTTTATCGCCAACTTTAACAGGACACTTTATGACTTTACCATTTTCCATTACCATCTCATCCCCGCAAGCCACCACAGTCCCCTGGGCCGGTTTTTCCTGGGCTGATTCCGGTAAAATTATACCGGAGGAAGTTTTAGTTTCTGCTTCTGAGGGTTTGACTAATACATAACCCATCAAAGGTTTTACGTTTAATTTTTCAGTTGTGTTATTTTTTTGTCGTACCATATTTGGAATAGCAGAGGCAGAATAATTAAAGGTTATACCAGAACTTAGCAGACCTTGTCAAGTGGTGCTAAGTTTTTTAACTTTATCTTTGTATAGCGTGAGTATCTTGAGATGATAGTCATTGGGATGAAAGTACAAAGCTCCCTCTTCGATTCTTTCCATCCCTTGGGGCTGCTGCATGATTTTTAGCTGAAACCATTTGGCTAACCTTTCAATATAATCAAGAAGTGATTGATGATTGATGATTGATGATTGATGATTTTTCCCCGTTAATCTCAAATCCTGCCTGCCGGCAGGCAGGTCTTTAATCGTTAATCGTGCATCTGAAATCCAGTTAGGTATGAATTCAAATACCCAGGAATTTGCTTCCAGATATCTTTGGTAAATTCCCTCTCTTTGCCATAAGACTTTCATCTGTAAAACTTCATGTGCCAAATAGATATCTTTTTTATTTTGCTCTAACTTATCCTCTTCTACCAGTGTATTCAGGCACAGCTTACCCGCTGCCTGTTTTACAGAATCCGAAGCTTTTCTTCTCTGTCCTGTTAAAGAAAGTATGCCAAGTATCAGTAATCTGCTGATCCATAATCTGTTTTTGCCGGTAATCACAAACAGATCTATATCGTCTTTATCACTTGCATTCCCCATAGCCAAGCCTCCGGATACCCCCACCAGTTTTACAGTTGGAATAAGCTTTAGGAGAAAAGATATAATTTGGGCTTTTTTCAAAAACTTTTCCGATTGTTTAAGCTTTGATCTTCTTTTGGCAACCACCCCGCTTTTTCCCTGTAAAAACAGGTAGTCTTCAAACTGCTTAACTTTTGATTTATTAATAAGCCTTTTTAATGTTTTCTCGACTTCTCTTAAACTGGCCCTTTCTCCTATTAGCCATTTATGAATTTCATATATCTTCAGGGGGTAATCAGAGCAATCAGCATAAATTAAGGTTTTAAGTATCGCTTTTTCCATAAGGGCGCTTTAATAGTATAATCCTACTATGAAAGTATACTTTGTCAGACACGGTGAAGGAGAACATAACGTCAGAAAACTCTTTTCCGCTCCTGAGTTTAGCTTAACAGAAAAAGGCAGGAAACAGGCAGAAGTCGCAGCAGAACGGATCAGATCACTTCCCATAGAAATAATTATCTCCAGCCCTTATGTCAGGACTAAACAAACAGCAGATATCATAAACCGTTATCTTAAAAAGGAAATTATTTTTTCTGACTTAGTGGGGGAAATCATCCGTCCCACAGAGATTGCCGGTAAAGTACAGCATGACCCTGAAATTGCAAAAATAAAACAGCTGATGGATGAAAATTTTAGTAATCTTAACTGGCATTATTCTGATGAAGAAAACTTTTATGACTTAAAAAACAGGGCAAAAAAATTCATTAAATATTTAGAAGGATTCAAACAAAATCATATCTTAGTAGTCAGCCATATCCATTTTATCCGGATGGCAGTGTTGGTAATGTTATTTGGTATGGATATAACAGCCGAAATATTTTTAAAAGCCATGAAGGTCATGAGGATGGAAACCAGCGGCTTAACAATCTGTGAGAAAGATGAAAAAGATTGGAAACTTATTACCTGGAACGATCATGCACATTTAGCAGAAAGTTCTTAAGTTTTATGTTAAATTTTTCAGATAATTTCCCTCTTTCTAAAATTACCACCTTACAAATCGGCGGTCCGGCTAAAAAGTTTATAGTTGTTGAAAGGTGCGAGCAGTTAATTGAGACACTACAATATGCGCGTCAAAACAACATTCCTTACCAGGTTATAGGCGGAGGCTCTAATTTACTTGTGGCAGATGAAGGTGTGAGTATTTTAATCATCAAAAACGAAGTAGAAAGAATAACAAAAATAGTTAGATTTTTAAAAGTCAAAAGCGGAACGCCTCTGCAACACTTAATAGATTACTCCATTGCCCAAGGCCTTTCGGGCTTGGAGAAGTTATCAGGAATACCGGGAACTGTCGGGGGAGCAGTTTTTGGCAATGCAGGAGCTTACGGCCAGACCATCAGCGATTACTTAAGAGAAGTAGTAGCTATAAACTCCTTAGGCGAAACTATAGCCCTGCAAAAAGATGAGTGTGAATTTGCTTACAGGGACAGTATTTTCAAAAGAAACAGATGGACAATTTTAGAGGTGATTTTTAAATTAGACGTGGGTGATACTAAGGAGTTGAGAAAAGAAGCCGATGAAATTTTGGAAAAAAGGCTTGTTAAATATCCAAAAGGAATCAAATGCCCGGGATCATTTTTTAAAAATCTTTTGGCAGACAACCTTTCCCAAGAAGTTTTAACCAAAGTTTCCAAGGATAAAATTGTGTACGGGAAATTACCAGCAGGCAGCTTACTTGAAACAGTTGGGGCAAAAGGGGATAAAATAGGACAGATTGAGATTGCCTCCTATCATGCCAATTTATTTATTAACAAAGGCGGGGGCAAAGCTTCAGACTTTCATACTTTAGCCAAAAAATATGTTCAAAAAGTCAAGCAAAAATTCGGAATTATCCTTGAACCCGAAGTCCAACTGATTAATCTGCCCCCTCTTGGTGTTTAACAGACTGGTTACAAGTAATCGCTCCAGCGACTGGTTGTAACCTATTATTGCCAGTGCAATAAATCTTCATTTACTATTTGATAAATTTCTAAGGGTACTTCTTCATAGGGGTGAATTTTCTTTATAGCAGCAACTACATCTTTAACCTTGTCTTTCGGACAGATTACCTCAATTTTTTCCTCTTCCACCTCTGCCTCTTTTCCAACCTCTCCTATTGTAGGATGTGCTCCGGGAGCCGGAGTAAACCTGCCAATACCTTTTGAAGAAAAAGACGCGTGGTGATAATTTCCTAAAATGCCTGCTCCGGCATCACCCATGGCTTGTCTGACCCGGGAAGCATCTTTGATTGGCACGAAAGTGACAATTTTAAACATCTTTATCTGCCGGTTGGAGCCGGAGTAGAATTAATAAACTTTTCCAAAACCTGTTTGACTCCTCTGTCTACTGTTTGTAACGCAACCTGGGGATCTGTTCCAGCCAATGTAGCATTTATACCGTCTTCAAAGTATTTGATCATTTCATCATTTATACCTAAATCAAAGGTGTTTGATGATAGATACCAGGATTTATAAATAGGGCCCTGAGAAACAAATGCACCTACTATTGGGTCATTGATAAGCTCCGGTGCCAAGGACATAAGCGAATAGGGTTCACCAAATAACCTGATTTGCGAAGCTTGCTGGTAGGCCAGCCTTTCTGCCTCCGCAGAGGTTAAAAATTTTACAAATTTCCAGGCTTCTTTGCTATTTTTACTATTTTTAGAAACTGCATAAGCCCAAAATGTTGCCCAACCTACAGCTTTACCGGAAAGCTGAGGCACAGGTGCAACCTTAAACTTTAAATTCGGGTTTGCAATCCTCAACTCATGTGCTCTCCAAGAAGGAGCGAAATAAAAACCTAGTCTGCCTGCTGCAAACATCTGGGTTGAAGAGGGCAAATTTACATCCCAAGTCTTTCTTTGCGGGTCTATCACAAAATCCGTATAAAACTTTAATACCTCTGCCGCCTGTGGCGTAGCTACATTACTTAAGTTCACCCCAGGCTGCTGAAGTAAAAGCAATCCTATTACATCAGGCCAATGGTCTACGTTACCGGTTGAACCAAGCGCTGCCCCGGATGTAACAATCCCTGATGAGTCCTTCACAGTCATTTTAACCGCCATATCAATAAATTCCTGCCAATTTTTGGGCGCTTTACCACCAACCCCATTTAACATCTCTTCGTTTACAAAAAGAGCCAGACCATCAACTTCTCCCGGAGCTGCAAAAATCCGGTTTTCTCTGACAAAGCTTTCCCAAGCTATAGGGTAAAACGAAGTACGATAATCAGATAAGGAAAAAGCATCTGAAGGAGCCGGGGCTAAATCGTTTAAAAACATAGGTAACCAGGAATTGTGTATCATAAATACATCCGGTCCTACTCCTTCCCTGATCTGTGTTTGAACCCTGCTTCTGTAATTTGTGGAGGACTGTTTAAGATGATTTATGACAATCTTCGGATTCTGCTTTTGATACTCTGCTAAAAGAGGTTTTACTAAATTTTCATCCTCCCAAAGACCCCAAAAGGATAAAGTAACCGGCCCCTCATCTTTTGCGCTATTAAAAAAAGAGATTGAAGGACCAAATCGCCAAAATAAAAAGCCCAGGACAATTGCTAAGGATAAAACAGCAATGATAATTTTTTTCATAACTACTTTGTAAATTATACCCCAATTGATTACAATAGCGGCGTGGGAAAAACAAAAAAAGCAGCTATCAGCTATCAGCTATCAGCTATCAGACAAAAACTAATTAAAGTTTCTACCTTTCCTATAATTTTAACCTTAATCTTAGTTTGTCTAATATTTTTGACTTATCAGCAATTTATGGCTGATAAATACTATCCTCAAACCTTTGTTGGTGACACTAACATCTCTTTTTTAACCCAGGGCCAGGCAATCAGAAAAATACAAGCTGTACAAAACCAAAGAACAAAACAGAAGTTAGAGTTTGTCTACCCACAAGGTTCATTTATAGTCGATCTTTCCACCTCATCAGCTTCTTTAGATTATTCCGTATTAGATTCAGCCTTTAATTCTGACAGAGGAAAAGATTTTTTGAACCGTTTGCAAAAACAGCTTCAAACACTAATATTTACTTATCAGGTTAATCCTAAAATTACTCTTTTGCTTAATAAGCAAATAGATGATATAGCAACAGCGGTCACAAAACCCCCTCAAAATGCCCAGCTCACTTTTGATGAAATCACAAATGTTGAAGGCAGCCCTTCTGCCAGAATTCAGATTAAAGAAGGATCAGAAGGGTTAGAGCTGAATAAAGAAGGATTAGAAAAAGCAGTTTCAGATTACCTTTTAGCGGGGAAATATATAAAAACACTGCCGATAAATTCTATCCCACCAAAAATTACTTCGGAACACGCGCAAAAAGCCAAAAAAGTATTGGAGGATTCAATCAATACACCTGTTAGATTAGTCTTTGAAAATAGCAGTTGGGCAATCGATACAAAACAGCTTTTAGCACTACTGGATTTAGAAAAGGGACAATCGTTACTAGATAAAGATAAGACCTATTTGCACCTTAATAAACTGGCCCAAGAAATAGACAAAGAAGTTCAGGAGGGCTTGTTTGAGTTTAATCCGCAGACAAAAAGAGTCACTGCTTTTAAGATCTCTCAGCAGGGGCAGAAATTGAATGTAGATCAAGCCTTTCAAATGCTGGAAAATACACTTGTGTCAAATGAGACTAAGACCATCAATTTACCGATTGAGGTTATAAAGCCAAAAATAGAAACATCAGATGTAAACAGCTTAGGAATCAAAGAACTTTTGGGAAGAGGTATATCCAATTTTGCCGGTTCCATTCAAAATAGAATCTATAATGTGGGACTGACTGCCGCTAAAATAAACGGGATATTGGTGCCGCCGGGAGAGATTTTTTCCTTTAATAAAACTGTCGGGGATATCTCTGCTGCCACCGGTTTTAAACAAGCTTATGTGATTAAAGAGGGCAGGACGGTTTTGGATGACGGAGGCGGAGTTTGCCAGGATTCAACTACCCTTTTTAGGGCGGTATTAGATGCCGGGCTGCCGGTTATAAAAAGAACAGCTCATGCTTACAGGGTTGGTTATTATGAACAGGGTTTTCCTCCGGGTTTGGATGCCACAGTTTTTTACCCATCAGTTGATTTTCAATTCAAAAACGATACGAAAGCTCATATCTTGATTCAGGCTTATACTGTTGGGACTACTTTATATATCGACCTGTATGGCACGCCTGACGGAAGAACAGCCAGCTTAACCCAGCCGGTTATTACCAGTCAAACTCCCCCGCCTCCGGAACTTAAGACAGATGACCCGACTTTACCAAAGGGGCAAGTTAAACAAGTTGATTGGGCTGCCTGGGGGGCAAGGGTTAATTTTAAAAGAACTGTAAAAAGAGGCGGGGAAGTTCTAATTGATGAAGCTTGGATCTCCAACTACAAACCCTGGCAGGCTGTATATTTGGTGGGAACACAATAATCGTTTATCGTAACACACAGTTCACGAATTCCTACTTCTTTTTTGGGTCTTCTGCTAGAGGATTGCAATTTGCATTTATAGATTTTTCCTCAACGCTGTATATGAAATTTTCTTGATATTATTCCCCATAATTATTAGCTTATTATAGTAATTCTCATGTCTTTTAAGTTCTCGCAGTAAACTACCAAATCTATCTCTGTAATTGCCTTCCTTTAGATTGACACAAATTATTCCGATTTTTAACCAGGCATAGTTTTGTGGAGCAGCCTCAAAATCCGCAGTATTTAACGTAATAATATGATAATCTTTCTCATTGGCAATTTTGATTATCTCGGGATCTTTTGAATCCTGTTTACCAGTCAACTTTGCCGAAGAAATAAATCTTGCAAGTCCACCATATCTTTGTTTTAAGAATTGAAGGCTGGTATTAACATCTACTACAAAGCGGGGTTTATTTGTTTTTCTTCGAGGTTCTCGCTTCATCTAAAGAGGAATATTTTGCATACTCTAAGGCAGCAAAAACTTCTTTATCTGTTACTATAACACCTTCTTGCTTTAGGTTATCGATTACTGCATCCACAAAGTTGGGCCCTTTTAGTAGATCAATTATCTCAGCAACACTAACTCTTGTACCGGATATTACAGGAGTACCACCCTTTATCTCGGGGTCGATTGTAATGTATCTTTTAAGGTTGTTCGGCATTGGACGGGTAGTATATCTCATTTTTCACTAAAAACAAACTGATGTCAATATGATCACTCTATATCTGATAAACAACAGTAA
>CAYSNN010000004.1:0-8320 GCA_964432475.1 uncultured Gammaproteobacteria bacterium | reverse complement strand
AAAACCCTGGTTTTCATAAACATCTAAATTATACTTTTTAATAGTAACCGTTCAGGATTTGACAAAACCTCCATATATTAGGCACACTTAAAGATAATGCCCATAATATTTTCCAGAGAATTTGATGTTCCGCATAATCTGTCTTTACCTGAGCAGGTAACATATTGCAAAACCATTACAGAGAAGCTTAGGAAGGAAGCCAGACTGTTAAGACAAACCACAGCTTCATACAAAAGAAGAATTACTAAATTAGAGCAGGAAGTTTTAGACTGGAAAGAAAAATACACTAAGATCAAAAAAGAGAACGGACAGTTAAAAATTGACAAGGAGAAACTAAAACAGGAAGTTGAGAGATTAACCAAAACCAACTCAAGATACCAGGTATCTCTGTTTGATTCAGGTAATTTTAAATCTCCAACTCATCAGGAGAAAAAAATTAAAGGTGGACAGTCAAACCATCCTGATACTAACAGAGAAGGCCAAATTAACTTTCCAGGTTATGAGAATTTCCCCGGGCAAAGAATTTATGCTAAAGTTTGTGGTAAGTGTAAAAGTCTACTCCCCAGGGTAGATTCAACAAAGCAAAAAATCCTTTTAGATATTGTAGTCAAACCTGAAGTTATTAAGATGATAATTGAGTCTGAAAGACAATGGTGTAGCAGCTGTAAAATGGAGGTTAATGTTAAGAGTCCTCAAAGTCTTCCCTTTACTGAATATGGGCTAAATTCCTTCATGATGGTGATGATTTTAAGATTTTCTGCTCACTGTTCCTTTTCTACAACCTCTAAAGTAATTGAAGTAGGTTTTGGTTTGTACCTTTCTCCATCTGATATTTCAAACATATTAAAGATGGCAGCTAAATACTTGGGCAGTAAGTATGAGGACCTAAAACAAGCTGTCAGAGATGGGGATGTAATCTACATGGACGAAACAGGATGGTTGGTTAGGGGGAATCCTGCCTGGATGTGGATTATGGCAAATGAAGAAGTGACAGTTTATGTAGCAGCAGAATCAAGAGGAAAAGGAATAGCTATGGAGATGTATGGCTCATCCACAGCCAAATGCATGACTGATGGACTTGGCAGTTATACCAACTCCATACCCAAAGACAAGCACTGCTTGTGCCTGGCCCATATGTTAAGGTTTGCCCATGAGGAAACCATCCACTCAAAGAAAAACTCAATGGCAGTTTACCTAAGGGATGAGCTGGTGAGGATTTACCATATTAAATTTTTAAATCCAGAGTATTCAAAGGAGGAACTTAAGAATCTACTAAACCAGGAATTTGATAAATTACTTGCTCTTCTCTCAGATGAGGTCTCTTTTAAAAATATCCAGGGGAGGATTAAAGATCAAAAAGAGGGACTAATTTTATCCCTGCTTGAGACTGACTCCGGAACTAATAATCTAGCTGAAAGAGAGTTAAGGCCACTGGTTTTAGGTAGAAATATATCCTTTGGCTCAGATACCTATACAGGAATGGAGGTAACAGCTAGACTTGCATCAGTTATCCAAACTCTGGGAAGGAACAAAGACAAACCACTCCTGCCAGAACTTAAATCCTGCTTTTTAACTGGAATACAGGAAATTTATCCTCAATACATCCATACCCCATATTTTGATTCCTCTTAAAAGTTGTTTTTCTTTGATAACTCCTGAATGGTTACGATCACTCTATATCTGATAAACAACAGTAAGCTAAGAAATACGTAAGATTTGCGAAAAAGGTTGGTATTTTTACTATAAATTAGACTATTGTAAATTTTTACCATTTAAAGGATCATTTAAACAATGATTACAGTCACCGGTTCTTTGGCTTTTGACACAATTATGGATTTTCCGGGTAAGTTTTCCGACCACATTATGCCTGATAAAATCCACCAGATAAATTTATCATTTTTGGTTAATACTTTAAAAAAACAAAAAGGCGGCACTGCCGGCAATATTGCCTATAATTTGGCTTTACTTAAATCACCCGTCTCAATACTTGGGGTGGCCGGACAGGATTTTTCAAGCTATGGGGAGTTTTTAAAACACAACGGAGTAGATATCTCATCCATTAAAATTGTTGAAGATGATTTCAGCTCTAATGCTTTCATCATGACTGATTTATCAGATAATCAAATCACTGCTTTTTATCCGGGAGTAATGAACCCGGCAAATAAACTAAGTCTGGACTCAATAAAAACAGACCTGCTAATTGTTTCCCCTAATGATCCGCAAATCATGCATGATTTATGTATACAAGCTCAAAATCTTAATATCCCGTATCTGCTTGATCCCGGTATGCAACTTCCCAGGCTTGATAAAGAGGTTCTGTTGACAATGATTGGAAAAGCAAAAATTTTAATCGGTAATGATTATGAAATATCATTAATAGGTAACAAGTTACAAGTAACAAGTAACAAGTTAATAGAAAAAGTCAAAATTTTAATCACTACTTTAGGAGAAAAGGGGTCAATTATCCAGACTAAAGATCAAAAATTTGAAGTTGCAACCGGTAAACCTAAACAAGTTTTAGATCCAACAGGTGCCGGGGATGCCTACAGGGCTGGTTTTTTAGCAGGCTATTTAAAGGGATTGAATTTAAAAACCTGTGGACAGATGGGGTCTGTTGCTGCTTGTTATGCCATTGAAAAATATGGTACAACTAGTCACACATTTACAGTCGAGGAATTTTGTGAGAGATATAAGGAGAATTTTGGAGAGAAACTAAAGTTGTAAAATCCGAAATTCGAAGCACGAAGCACGAAACAAATTCAAATGACAGAAATTATAAAGTTTAAAACATTTGAAAATTTGAATTTTAAAATATGAAATCAGATATTAAGGACAAAAACCTGGCACCTAAGGGTAAACTGAGAATTGAGTGGGCCGGGTCCCAGATGAAGGTATTAAACCTTATCAAAAAACAGTTTGCCAAAGAAAAACCCCTTAAAGGGGTGACTTTGGGCGCTTGTCTGCATGTGACTTCTGAGACAGCCAATTTAATGATTGCTTTAAAGATGGGCGGAGCTGATTTGGCTCTTTGTGCCTCAAACCCGCTTTCCACTCAAGACGATGTGGCAGCTTCTTTAGTAGAAGACTACCAAATTCCCACTTTTGCCACTCGCGGCGAGGACAAAGACACTTATTATAAACATCTAAATGAGGTCATGGATTTTAAACCCCAAATTACCATGGATGACGGGGCAGATTTAGTGACACTTTTGCATACTGAAAGGCTGTCCCAATTACCTGATGTGATCGGCTCATCAGAGGAGACTACCACCGGAGTGATCAGACTGCGGGCTATGCTCAAAGACGGCACCTTAAAAATTCCGGTGATTGCCGTCAATGACTCAAACACCAAACATATGTTTGATAACAGATACGGAACCGGTCAGTCAACAATTGACGGCATAATCCGGGCTACCAATGTTTTACTGGCAGGGAAAAAGTTTGTGGTTTGCGGCTACGGCTGGTGCGGCAGAGGCTTGGCTACCCGTGCCCGCGGTATGGGTTCACAGGTAGTTATCACAGAAGTTGATCCGCTGAAAGCTTTGGAGGCTGTGATGGACGGGTTTGATGTTATGCCCAAATCGGAAGCTATAAAAATTGCTGATGTAATTTGCACTGCTACAGGAAATAAAACAGTTTTATCTGTAGAAGATTTTAAGAATGCCAAGGATGGCCTGATTGTCTCAAACACAGGTCATTTTAATGTTGAATTTGACTATGATGGGCTAGTTAAAATTGCCAAAAAAAGAAGACTCATGCGGGACCAGCTGGAAGAAATAACTATGCCCTCTGGTAAAAAACTATTTGTTTTAGGGGAAGGCAGACTGATTAATTTAGCTTCAGCAGAAGGACATCCGCCTGATGTGATGGACATGTCTTTTGCTAATCAAGCCCTGGCTGCTAAGTTTTTAGTAGAAAACAAGGATAAGCTTAAAGTAGATGTTTATACTATCCCCAAAGAATTGGACGATGAAATCGCCAGATTAAAACTGGAGTCTTTGGGGATAAAGATTGATCAGTTAACCAAGGAGCAAAAACGTTATTTAGCCTCCTGGAATGAAGGGACTTAATAAAGGCATTAATCTTCCTTAGTTTAACTTTTTTAAATTCTTATCAAAAGTCAAAATTTGGGCATTCATTTTTTTGGCATAAATTTTAATGAAACAATCCGGTAAGCTTAAATTTTTATCTCTATAAAGATCTAAAGCTTCTGTAAATATATCATCCTGATCAACTTGCAAGTATTTAGCAGTAATAATCTTTTTTAAATTCTTAGCAACATCAATTTTTTGAAATCTATAAGCTTTAGTCAAAGCAAAATCTATCTCAAAGATGACAATTTGGGGAATAATTAAACTGTATTTACCAAGCTTAGCTTGTTCTATTTTTTGCTGAATTTGTACAGCTTGACTTGGGATGTCGTTTAGTAAAAATCTTAGAAGAGCGTTTGTATCTACCACCAAACTGATCATTTCATGCCTTTGATTGCTTCTTTAGCCAAATAATCTCCAAAGGCCCGGTGAATTTTCTTAAAGGGGATTTGTTTATTTGTTTTGAATATACCTTTAAGATCCAATATATCTTCAACAGGCTCAACTATAATCTGATCTTCTTTCATGCTTACCAAAGCTTTTCTCTTTTTATCTAAACCCAATTCTCTTCTGAACTTGGCCGGAATACTGATTTGTCCTTGAGATGTAATTGAAACTGTATATGTCATACATTAAATGTAGCATATTACATTAAAATTGTCAAATTACATTAAATCCATAACCTTTTACCAAACTGTTTTCAAACCATACTTGTTATATCCTGTAAAATTCGAGTCTTTGGTCATCAAAGAATAATCTTTGCTGATAGCTTGCCAGGCAATCATTCGATCAAATGGGTCTTTATTACTCAGTCTAGGAAGTTTATAAAACGAAGAAGCCATATCAATGTTTAAATCCAGTATCTCAAAACTATCCCTTCTTGCAATTTTTGGCAATTCATCAGGTAGAATGCCTTTCAAATCAAGTTTCCCAAGACTGAATTTAAGGGATATTTCCCAAAAAGTTATAATGCTTATGTAGATAGTAGCTTCCGGGCTAAGTACAAGGGTTTTCAGTTTTTTCGGGAGTTTCTCAGGTTCAAATATAGCCCACAAAAAGACGTGTGTATCGAGAAGAAAATTCATGATTTTAAAAATTCTTCATCAGTCATCTTAAAATCGCTCCTTATCTTAAAAGATGCCTTTCCTTCAAGCGATCCTAACTTGATCCTATTTTTCTTCCTTAGCATAGTGTAGGGAACAAGCGCTGCTACCTTTTTTTTATTTTTGCCGTAAGTAATACCAATACTTTCACCCTGTAACACTTTAGAAAGCACTTCAGAAAATTTAGCTTTAAACTCTCCCACAGTCAACTCTGTCATATTAAAGTATTATACCACATTTTCTTGACAACTTGTCAAGTATTTTTTCCCCTAAAATATTTAACCTCCTGGAACGAAGGCACATAATTAATAGTCTACTGCCCAATAAATTGACTCGACATTTCCCCAGTTTGTGCTTCTCCAAACTTCAACTAAACTTGCTGGCTTAACGCCCTCAGGAAAATCCTGGGTTTCAGCCACTACTCCCTGCTTTTTTAGCTCTTCACAAATTCCAACAATTTGATCCTTTGGAGCAGTAAAAATGGGAGCAGCTTTTAAATCAACACCGCCTGGCCATTGTTGAACACCTGGTTGTCCTTTTAAAGCACTAGCAAGGACTTCTCCATCTCCGGGCACCCTAACAGCTGTATAAATATTTGATTCTATTCCACCTGCCATTTATATAACACCTCCTTTCTCAAAGTTATATTTCATCATCTCTTTTGAAACCAAAATGAGAATTCCAATAACTGGTATTAGCTACTAAATATGCATCCAATTGAATAAGCCTTTGACCTAATTCCGCAGGAGGGGTTTGTCCCATTCTTTGCATAGCCCGCAGTTGCCTGCGGGTTTTCTTGAATCGTTCTTCTGCCACTCTGACAGGATTAAATCTACCTTCTCTTTCACTTATATGCATTAAAAAACCTCTCCTTTTTGGGAGAGGTATTAAAAAATCTTTACCTGTACCATTTGATACAGATCAAATCCTTCCCAAATTGGGCTTGGGTTTAGCACCCGATCCCGATCTTGCTTACTTGCTAAGGCTATAGCCCTGAGCGAGCGAAGCGAGTCGAAGGGTTGCTGGATGGATCAATGAGCCAAAACTCTCCCCATCACTCTTGATTAATTATTAAGTTGTAAATATACATTAACAAATTTAGCAGGCTTTGTCAAATTTTAGTCTTGACAAAATAATATATGCAAGATATAATCAAAATATATGAAAATGCAAAGAATACAAAAATTAATTACCTTTTCTCCTCACTTGTATCATTTGTTGGAGGAAAAGGCAGAGAACTTAGGCATATCTTTCCCTGAGTATATCCGCATGTTGGCAGTCTCTGATATCAAAAAGCGGGTTGAAGCATTGCCGATGGTTGATGAAGAAACAGAAAAACAAATTGGCAAAAGCTTACAGGATCTAAAGATAGGTAGATACACTACCGTTAGGAACGGGAAAGAACTTAAGGAATACCTAAATAGCATTTAAGTTAACATGTATCTTATTAACTTTACTGATACTTACAGAGAAAGTTATAAGAAAATCGTCAAAAGAAATCAGGAAAGAGAAAAGCGAACTCTAAAAGCGCTTACTCTTTTACAACAAGATCCTTTTTACCCATCTCTTAACAGTCACAAAGTAAATACTAATGATTTTGGAGAAAGATGGAGCAGTTGGATTACTGATAATTTAAGAATCATCTGGGATTTTGATACAGAACAAAAACTTGTTATTCTGCTATTAGCCATTGCAGAACATTCTGGAACACATAAAGAATACAAATGAAGGAACTCAAACTTCTAATCTCTCCATTAGTGTATGTGGAATCGTAGTTTCAACCGGTGCTGTTAACTCGCGAACCAAAATATTCGGTCTGACTATTCTTCGCTCTAACATTACCTGTGGCTCTCCTTGCAATCCTACTGTGGCTGTCAGCGGAGCGACATCGTTTATACTTAAATAATTGCCGAATGCTTCTCTAAGAGTACGGGAATTAACTACCGGCAGCGTATCCGTAGGCAACCAGATCCTCCTGTGCCACATACCCCCTGGTTCTTTTGAATCAAAACCATAGATTGGTCCTTTAGGAGTATCCATATACCATGCTTCTTCCTGATCGGAAATCCGACTAACTCTTCTTTCTAAATCTGCCATACTGATAGTACATTCCAACGTATAATCTTTAGACAGTCTTGTCAAGTATGACATAATATAGAAGGGTATAAATGAGATTTTTTATCGCTTTGGAAATACCAAATGGGAATATAACTCAGTTCCAATCCATTCAAGCTTCTTTGCATACATTAATCCCTCAGGCCAAATTAACCTCTCAAGATAAACTCCATTTAACTTTAGCCTTTATAGGTGAACAAAATATTGAGATAACAGAAAAATTAACAGAAGTAATCAAATCGGCTGTCAAAAATATACCTGAATTTGAAGTTACTCCTGCATATATTGACGGGTTTCCCAATATTCATCATCCATTGATTCTTTGGGTAGGAGTAAAAGGTGATATAGATAAAATATTACTGATCCGGGAATCAATTAAAGACGGGATTAAAGACTTAAACTTGCCTGTTGATGAAAGACGCTTCATCCCGCATATCACAATTGCCAAATTTAACAATAATTTTAAAGTTGACAGAGGACTTGAGGTTGAACTGAGAAAAATTATGACCCTGCCCTTTGAGCCTATTAAAATTTCTTCAATTAAGCTTTTTGAATCCATCCCTGCAGATGGAGTACATGAACATAATACCCTGGCTGAGGTAAACTTGGGGAATCAATTTTTTATAAAGTAAATTAGTTTTTTGTAACGGTAATCTTGAAACAGAAACTGGGCTTTGCCATCTAATATCATCTGGTAATTTTTACAATCCCTGCAAAGAGCACCTTTAGAGCTATCTTTGCAAACCCAGCTGCCTTCTTGTAGAGCCTTCTTCATCTCCAACCCCTTTTGCTTTAACCATTCAAGTTTTGGTTCCAAGGAATCTAATACCACCTCTTTGGGGCCGGATTCCCGATCCAAATACCAAAAAGAGATTTTGGAGACCGGTCTTTGGAAATTAGCCTCTGCCAAAATTGCATAAATATGAAGCTGTAAACTGTCATTTTCATCTTTGGCCCCTGTTTTAAAATCAACTATATGCAAACTGCCGTCACTGCACTGCCCTACAAAAT
>CAYSNN010000003.1:7296-39936 GCA_964432475.1 uncultured Gammaproteobacteria bacterium | reverse complement strand
GCCGTATGATCTGTTGTCTTACTGTCAAGCACAACTAAAACTTCCAGCTTATATTTCTTGATCTTTAAGGTTTCTCTGATAGTCCTGCCTATATTTTTTTCTTCATTCAAAGCAGCAATCATAACAGATACAAATGGTTTTTCAATTTTCTTTTTCATATGTTTAAATACTTATGCACTATACTATATAATTATAATTAGCTTTTTTCTATATTTAATTTTTCAATAGTCTTTTTGATCTGTAGCTTTTGTCCGTATGCAATTTTAGGTAGTTTATCTAAGGCAAACCACTTATAACCTTTATACTCTTCCCCCTCCGCCCGTACTTTACCGGACACTATCTCTGCCGGGTAAATTATGCTGCAAGGGTGTTTTGTTTTATCCTGGTCATCTCTGTCATCAATATATGAGGGAAAATTAGGACTAAATGGCGAAAGAATTCTAACCCTGATCGCCAAATCCATTGCATGCCTTTGTATAGCATCCTCCAAAGTCTCTCCTATGAAAACCCTTCCTCCAATCATACACCAGCTCCCTTTTGCATATCCTGTCTTTCTCACAATTAATAATACTTCTCTTTTTTTCTTCTCTCCCCTAAGGATAACTAAATTGACTGTTGGAATAGGCGTCAGGCTGGTAACCAACTGGTACTCTTCATCGCTCATCCAGTTTGTACTCTTGTGACCCTTACTCATTACCTGTTAATTTAGCGGGCCTTTCTGCCTTTACTGAATGCTGAAATGAAACATTTCCAGGATATTTCTCTTTTGCAGGCATAATCAATGGATTTATTGTTTTATATTCCTGGCTTATATATCCCTGAGGGATTTCCCGTCTCCCTCCCTTAACACTTCCCCATAAATCAACCACTTCTATATTCTCGGGTATAACCATTCCTTTATATTTTGAGTGCGGAACAGCTACGATTATTACATCAGAGTTCTGGACCAATTTTTCCTTAGAAACAAAGTCTGGATTTTCAGCAAACTCATCAGAATAGTAAACGGTAGCTCCATTAAATCTTAATATTTTTCCCAGCTTATACGAAAGTGAATCCCTGACATCATCTATATCGGCTTTAAATGTCATACCTAAGATACCAACTCTAGTTCGAGTTAAATCATATCTTCTCTTTAACTCTTCCACTATAAAATTAGGAAGACCTTCGTTTATCATCATGGCTGCATGTCCTAATAAAAAATTATTCGTATCAAAAGCAGCCAGTTGCATTGTATCCTTTAAAAGACAGGGACCTGCTGCAAAACCGGCTGAGGGAAGACTGGCTGCCCTTTTATAACCTTCTTTCATAGCCCAACGTACCCTCTCATAGTCAACTCCAAATTTATGGGAGATCATATAAAACTGATTTGCCAGGGCAAATTGGATATACCTCCAGGCATTTGAGAATAACTTAACTAATTCTGCTTCTCCCATGGAAGTCTTGATAATTACAGGAGCAATCACACTAAAAAGCGCAGACGCCCTTTCTACTGCATAATCACTTAATCCTGCCACAATTTGAGGTAATTCCTTCAATTCCGAAATTGCATACCCTTCGGTTATACGTTCAGGACAATAGGCTATATGCCACTGTTTACCATTCTCAAACATCCTTAGTAATTGTTTACAGGTATTCGGATAGACAGTGCTTCGTATAATGATTATCTGATTAGGGCTTAGGTGTTTTTTTATACCCACAAAAAATTCCAAAAAAGCCCGGGTTTGAGGGGTAAGATGCTCGTCTACAGGAGTACCGAGGGTTACTATCACATATTCAGCTTTAGAAATATCTTTTATATCAAACGACACTGATAATCGTTGTTTTTTTAAAACTTTTTCCAGTATCTCTTGTGCCCCGTATTCTATAAAGGGCATTTTGCCTTTACGAACCATCTCTCCTGTCTTTTTGTTAATATCATAAAGACACACCTTTAATCCCTTTTCAGCAAAAGTTAAACCCAACGGGAGACCAACATGGCCAAGTCCGCCAATAATAATTAAATCGTAAGCAGCTTTGGAAATATTTTTTGGCATTGGTTTAATTTTCAAAATCATATCATAATAATTTGCAATTTTGTAGTCTCAAAATACTATTGCTAATTCTTGTAATTAACCCTAGACTATAAAGATAAACTTATGCCTATAAGTCTTAACAAGATATATATAAGTGTTATTACGCCTGTCTATAACGAGGGTAGTAATATAAAAAAATTTATTTATGATCTGGAGAGTTCAATTAATATAAAACACGAAGTGCTAATAGTGTACGATTTCGATGAGGATAATACTTTACCTGTTGTAAGAAAGCTTAAAAGAAAATATCAGAATATCAAACTGATAAAAAATATTTTCGAACCCGGCTTAATTAATGCCTGTAAAACCGGATTTAAAAAAGCTAAAGGTGATTTTTATGTAATAATGCCGGGAGATCTTGCTGATGAACCGAAAACTATCAATAAAATGTATGAATTAGCAAAAACAGGGTACGACATAGTTTGCGCATCACGTTACTGTAAAGACGGAAAGCAGTTGGGAGGAAACTTCATTAAATCTCTTCTCTCAAAATTTGCAGGATTGACCACACCTGTGCTTTTAGGTATTCCCACTTCAGACTTAACCAATGGTTTTAAAATGTATAACCGGAAAATATTGAAAAAAATAAATATCGAGTCACAGGGAGGCTGGGAATTTACCATGGAAATATTAATTAAAGCTCATTTTTTAGGTTTCAAAATTACAGAAACTCCCTCCGTCTGGAAAGAAAGATCATCAGGTAAATCTAAGTTTAAGTTTCTAAAGTGGTTACCAAAGTATATTTACTGGTATTTTTGGGGTATTTCTAAAAGATCTAAATTCTTCTTGAATAGGTGGATACCTTCATCAACAGAGTGAAGTATTTTCCCGCCAAATTTCTGCCTGAATTTTGATGTATCCAGCCAACAAAATTGAGTCCTTAGAGTCTTCCCTCTAAAAAATTCCTCAAAAGATATTCCTTTTATCAAATTCTCATTTAGATTGAATTCCTTTGCCAATTTTTTAATAAATTCATAATTTGTAACATAGTCTCTTGCACCTAAATGATAAATACCGTTACTCTCGGATTCAAGTAATAAGTCTACTGAATAAACAATATCATCAACATATATCGGGTTAACTACTTGATCCAAAACACCATAAAACTTTTCTCCTTTTTTAAGAGTCTCAAGGGCAATTTGTACAAATCTCTTTCTTTTAGTAAATCCGGGTGAATACACCATAATAATCCTAGCTATGCAATTTCTTTCAGATGCTTCCATAACCGCCTGTTCTCCTAAAAGCTTTGAATTACCATATTCAGATAATGGATGGGTTCTATCGTCTTCAAAATAAGGACTATTACTTTTGGAGCCATCAAAAACTGCGTCAGTAGAAAAATATAGCATAGGAGCACCAATAGAAACAGCGAGCCTTGCAATAAAGCCAGGTGCCTGGACATTCAGTAAATAAGCTAACTTAGGATACTGTGCTGCCTCATCCACGCTGCTAAGGCCTGTCGCATAGATAATATAATCGGGTTTTGATATTTTTATAATTTGTTCTACTGCCTTTTTATCGGCAACATCAGCCTGAAGATGAGAAGGAGCAATTATTTGATACTTAAACCCCAAAAGTTGTTTTATTCTAGAACCTACTAATCCGCTTCCTCCAAAGACCAGAACTTTTAACATCATTGAAAAAATTATCTAAATACCCATTTTTTGAAAAATTTCACTTTTTATGTCTAATACATCTCTATCTTTCAGTCTAAAGGCATAAAATCTATTGGGAGGATAAAAAACATTCTTATATAAGATACCTTTTTCTCCGTTTTGCAAAGTGACATAACTTCTAAGTTTACCCATACAATCAACATTAACTCCTGTACAATAAACATTCGTTTCAGAACCAAGATCTGCATTTCTTATATATTCCGGAGTAATTCCATCTAGTGGCATACTTTTACCTCTAAATTTAATCCAGGTAGGAAAACCGGCTATTATTGTTGTTTCATGAAGATATCCATTTTCCCGGTCTTGCTCATCAAAATAAAATAAGGTAGGCTCTTTCAAGTCAAAATCACCCATATAAGATAGGAGCTTCTCTTTCATCCTGCTTTGTTCAATTCCATCCATGCCTGAATAATTCAATTCTTGATCAAAATAGGCACCCACAATAGAAAAATCGAGTTGAATAATGGGTATAATGATTAATAAAATGAGCCAGGAAAAGAGACGCAACTCTTTTATCTTGTTAATTTTTTCATAAAAAAGCGTAATGAGTACAGCAATAAAAAAAGAAGAAGCAATGGCAGCAACTGCCAAATATCTGTGAACTCCTGCAACAATTAAAGTGTAGTCTGATGGAAGCCAAGTCAAAAAAATAAAAAGAAAGGCTACAGCTGGTCCTATAAAAAGATATAGGAGATAATCTTCTTTTTTACCATTCAATAACCATTCAATAAATAATGATAGAGTTAAAGAAATGACAAATACACCTATTAGCACCGGCTTTAAGAACATGGTATCAAAAGAAAGTCTTAAAGCTTCAGCTATTGAGAGTTGGTGACTTGCCAGTATATAGGTTTTAATACCTAAGGTAATTGCCAAAATAGAGGTCAGTAATATAAATCTTCGCCTTTTTTTTAAGATCAGGAAGCTTAAAATGATGATAAAAATAAGGAATGGGAAAAATGGTCCTAAAAAGAACCATATATATTCCCCAAATCCAGTCAAAGCATATCTGTCAGAACCTAACAATCCCCAGGATTCTCTTGGGAAAAATAAACTTGCTAAGGAAATTAGAGGATTCAGCGCAAGCTGCCAGTTCCCCTCTATTATCTTCTGAAAAATCACTTTGGTATTAGCAAAAAAACTAGTTGCCCCTCCAAATTGAATAGGTCCATGGAACAACTGTAATAAAAACACCAATATTACAGGAGAAAAAAGTGCAATTTGCCTTATTATAGAGGATTTTACAATTGATCCGGAAAATTTCTGATTTTGCATCCATAATAACTCCCCCAATACTATCAGAGGTATTAAAGGATACATTCTTTCAGTAGCAATGAATAATGTTGAAACGAACAATAAGGCCCCAAAAATTAACCAGAATAACCCGGTCTTATTATTTTTTACTATTAAAATATAATAAGCGGCAAATAAATTCATCACTGTTATTCCCAGATAATAACCACTAACCTGTGCCGAATACAAAGGTGCTACTGAAGAGTAAGCAACAGAATAAAGAATAGTCGTTAACGCCGACAGTAATCTTTTGCCTGTAAAAGCTAAAACCAAGGGGAATAAAGTTATGGCAGACAGAAATTTAAAAAAGTGATTGACTTTATGTATGCCTACAAAGTTAAAACCATCAATCGGAAAAAAATGCTCAACAATCCCCATATAATAAGCTCCGTATGTGTAAACACCTGATCCTTTCCAGGCTTCATATATTTTTGTAAAAGGTGCCTCTCCCAACATTTTATATTGGTACAGATATCCCCAATCCACATCTGCAAAACCGTATCTTAAGTGAGGGGCAAGAAGTTTAGATTCGAGAAAAAAGATCAAGGGGACAATCACAATAAATATTAGAAGTGAGCGGGGAATCTTATTTATCATTTTAAAATTTTTGCTGATTTATATCAATAGAGTTAATAATATGCTGAACAAACATCCAATAACTGGAGTTAAAAGGATATTTATCTCTTAATTTTTCTAGAATAATTTTATCTTCTTTGTATAAATTTACTAAATTTTGTTTTTTGTTATTTAGTTTTTTCCCTACAACATAATCTGTTAAGATTCCTACCTGATATGATACTCTTTGAGTAGATTTTTCCACTTGATCAAGATAATCTTTATCAACAATATATTTTAACTCTGCTAATCTTATTTGAAGAAGATCTTCGTAATATTTTGCCTTTGTATCATCTGTGAACTGAAATTTTTCCATCAAATTTTCAAATAATCTTTTAACTGGATAATAAGTCATACCCGGTTGTATGAAAACAGATGGCAAATCAATATCCTGAGCAGCATAAACCAAAGATGAGTTTGGTAAAAAGATAAATAGAACTACAGGTAAAATTATTCCGGCTATATAATTCATTTAAATATCATTATATTAGCTAAAATTCTGTTAAGCAATACGCGCCATAACGAGTTATGTTAATATGTAAAACATGAAGTCTAAAAATATACTGGTTACCGGTGGCGGCGGATTTATAGGGTCTCATCTAGTAGATAGATTAATAATAAATGGTCATAAAGTTAGTATTATTGATGATCTTTCCGGAGGTAAGAAAGCTAATATTAATCCTAAAGCCAAGTTTTATCTCTGCGATCTAAGAGAGGTAACAAAGACTGACAAAATCATAAAGAAAATACAACCTGGGATAGTATTTCATTTAGCTGCTAATGCCGCTGAAAATAAAGCACAGTTTTCTCCGATAGATATCACTTCAAGAAACTGGAATACTTTTATTAACACTTTAGTTTCATCTCTAAATAGCGGTATGAAACGAATTATTGTTACTTCAAGTATCGCAGTCTATGGATCATTACAAACTCCATTTAAAGAAACTGATAAACCCGAACCGGAAGACTTATATGGTGTAAGTAAACTGGCTATGGAGGAAGCTTTAAAAATTTTAAGTAAAGTTCATAAATTTGAATATGTTATTACCCGTCCGCATAATTGCTATGGACCAAGACAAAATATGAATGATCCATACAGAAATGTAGTGACAATCTTCATGAATGCATTACTAAAAAAACAACCTTATTACATTTATGGGGATGGTAACCAAAGAAGATGTTTTTCTTTTATCGACGATGTAGTTGATGCAATTTTTAAATGCGGCTTCGGAAACTTTAATACTATGACTTTTAATATTGGTGCAGATAAGGATTATTCAGTTAATGAACTATCCGACACTATTCAACAAGTCACTGATATTAACATTCCTCCGATCTATTTGGATGAAAGACCGCAGGAAGTAAAAGAAGCAGTAGCGGATCATACCCAGGCAAAAAAATATTTGGGATATAAAGACAAAACCTCTTTACATAAGGGTATAAAAGCAACCTGGGAATATGCAAAACAACTCGGTCCGCAGGAATATATTTATGATAGGGTAGAACTGGATAGCCCAATGCTTCCAAAAAATTGGCGCAGCTAGTTAGGTATCTTTTGACACTTTTTCCAACAGTTTTAAACTCTGATTTGCAGATTCAGACCAGGAGAACTTTCGGCTCCAGCGCTTACCATTTTCGCAAAAGCTTCTGTAGACTGCTTCATTGCTAAGTAAGTAGCTAATTTTTTCTGTCAGACTTTCCGCATTTGGTTCCGACAGCAAACCCGTTTTCCCGTCTATAATGGAATCTTTTAATCCGGCCACATTATATCCGACAGTCGGTGTGCCGACTGATGCAGCTTCGATAACGACAAATCCCCAACCCTCCCTGATAGAGGGATTAATTAAAATATGGGCTTTAGATAACAGTTTATATTTTTCGCGATCGGTAACAAATCCGAAAAACTTTGTGGTCCCCTCTATTCCCAAAGATTTTACTCTCTCCTTTAAAAATTCAAGGTAGCGACCTTCTCCTTTACCGACTATCCAAAACTGGCTATCTTTATGGCTTTCAGCTAGGTTTTGAAACGCAACCAGGGCATCTTCAATCCCTTTATCTTTGCTAAGAGCGCCCAAATAGATAATTGTCTTTTTAGTTTCTTTCTTATCTATCTTGTAATTTGGATTTTCAAAACCATTATGTACTATTGTAATATTTTCTTTATGAATACCCCAAGCTATCAAATCATTCTTTGTAGATTGGGACACAGTCATAAAAATCATCTCTTGATAAAAAAATTTAAATATTAGCGGCTCCAGTAGAGGCCCTATTACTGCAGGTAATAAATTAAATGGAAATGACCAAGGATTCAGTTTCCAAACCTCCTTTGCAACTTCATGGATAAAAACCAATTTAGGCACTCTTACAAAAATCGGGGCGAAAAAAGGAAGTCCATGAACTTCATCAATAACTATGTCAAAAATATCATGGCTTCCAAATAAGTACCAAACAAGCGCTCTTAGATGTACACTAAAAACTTGTTGTCCTCTCCTGACAATTCTCATCCCATCTATCACCTCTTCAGACTTTGCTCCCTGAAAAGAGGAGGTAAATAATGTTACCTGATTCCCTGCTTTAATCCACCCTTTTGCGTGCTTTGAAGTAGAATGTTCTGCTCCTCCTGCATGAGGATGGCCTGGCCCTCTCCAAGAAAAAATAAGGATTTTCATAAACTTAATTTATGCTGAAACCGTAAAAACTTAATTGAGCCAACTGTTCTTTAGTCAATCTTGGAATCTTACTCTTTAAAACATATAACATACTCAAATTTCCATTATTTTTAATTTCTATATATCCACTTAGAAATTTTTCTAAATCTAAGCCCTTACAGTTTTCGCAGTAAAAAAAAGTTGGTGGATTTTTAGAAAATGCATCCAAAACAGCTGAATGTATTTCCGGAACACCTGACATCCAAGTGTAATAACCGTACAATTTTGGTAAGTGGTCAATATCCCCCTGCCAATAAATCATCCATGCATTAGGAGAAACAAATAATGTATCTCCTGCCTCTTTCATGACTTTCACCGCATCACCTCTATTAATAACTGTTGAATAATTAATGTTGTAACTATCTGTCATATTTTTTTTCTGAAATAAATCTGCTTGTAAAAAATTAATACTTAACCCAACCAGTAAAATAATTACTAAGGGATTAAGTACCTTCAATATTATATTGCTTTTCCAAAAAAGCTCAACTGATAAAATAGAAACTATAAAAACAAGCATTGCGTACCATGGTAATAAATGAAACCCTTCATATCCTTGGGTGCCGGGAAAGATAAATCGGATATTACAAAGACCCAGCAGGATTAAAATGCTGATTGCTAAAAGCAATTGCTTTTTAAATACCAGAAACACAATGTTTACTATTAACAAGACTCCGAGCAGCTTAATTATTATTGCCATTGGACCGATATCTTGTGAAAAAAGTGCTAGAACTGGAGTAAGTAAGGCTTTGGAAATTGATATAATCCAGGACTCATTATGGTAACTTGGGATAGTATAGGTTAAATTAATAGAAAATATATAATTTAAATACCCGGGAAAAGAGGTAAATTTGAATAAAATTGATACTGGTAATAACAAACCCACCAAGATATAGCCCATTGTGTGTAGTAAGTTTTCCCGTTGTTTTAAAAGTAGAAAAATTAATAAAAGGGTTAACGCAGGCCAAAGCGGACTTAGCATAAGTAATACGATCCCAAAACATATACCTAGAAGAATCAACTCCAGGCTTTTTAATCTTCTTTTATAGGAGAAGACTGCTAACCCGGTAATAATAAGTAGCGGATATATGGTTTGGGCTTCAGACAAAAATAAATTGCCTAGTAGATAAATTTTTGTAAGCTCAAAAATAAAAACAGCTATAAATGCACCCAACCCGAAATAAAATATCAGAAGGAGCGACCAAGCGGTTGACCAGATTATCTCAAATTGCCTATGTCTTGTTATTAAAACATAAACACTATTAGGATTGGTAAATTTATGTATAAATGCGCTAAAAATATAAGTCAACGGTTGGTGGTTTGTGAGTATATCATCATAAAGCATCTCTCCTTTTGCAAGGTATTTACCTATAGCAAAATTGTCTTCCTCATCAACAAATCTAAAATCTAATGCTTTATTATTGTAGAAATAACCGGACGTGAGTAAAAAGAGGAAGGCAAAAGCGATTAAAATTTTTTTCTTCAAAAACCACATTGAACCATTATCCCACGTTAGAGTAGTAAAATTAACTATCCAACATTAACACGGAAATTTAATTCCGGATCGAATCGCCATTTTCTTTTATTTGCATCTGAATAGTAATTTAATATTCTTAACCTATAAAATACTGCCAAGGTATCTAAAAGCATAGCCGAGACAGTCCTTAAAAACTTTTGGCTTGTTATGATAGACGTTCCTCCAAAATATAATTTAATTTCTATCGGAGCTTCAAAGATTCTTGTGAAGCCTAAATAATTGGCAACAGCAAGTATTTCGATATCAAAGGCATACCGCTTTACCAACAAACGAGGCAACACTCCTTCTAACACTTCTCTTTTAAAAAATTTCATCCCTACCTGTGTATCTCTAATTTTTAGTCCGAACATCAACCAAACTAATATCTGGTAACCAACTGATAGAATTCTTCGTTGCCAAGGATAATCTACTTTAGAAACCGGGTGCCTCTTAGACCCAACTATAATATCAGCGTCATACCACTCAAAATGCTCAAGTAACATTGATAGGCCGTTTGGATTTAAATCCATACCGGCATCTATAAAAGAAACTACATCTCCTCGGCTTTCCGCCATCCCAAAACGTATTGCATAACCTTTCCCTTTGTTAGTATCATACCCAATAACTTTAATGTTGGAGTAGTTTTTAGCAAGTTTTAAAGCTTTTTCAAAAGTAGCATCTATTTTACCGTCCACTACACAAATAAGCTCTGTAGGGTAACGGAGTTGATCCAAGACCTGCTTAATCCTCTTCAAGTCTCTTGCTATAGTATTTTCTTGTTTATACGCCGGAACTATTACGGAAAGCAATTTTATCTCCATAGGTAGAGTATATAAGGAGACTTATCAGTAGTAAAGCGGTTGAAACTATCGAGGCAAAAACGACCACATATAGACTCTGATGAAAAATAATAATCAGAATAATCTGTAACATAGCTGCAATAAATGGCAGAATTACAATGGAGGTTCTACCCAATGATAAACCATAGTTTACAAGTAAAGAAGATAGCGTAAATAAACTAATAAATATACCAAACCAAACTAAAAGATTTTGTGCTTCAAGATATTTTGATCCAAATAACAGCTTAATAGCCAGAGACGGATACAACCAATATACCAATAAAACACTTACAGACAATAGAATTGTTGCAAGAAGACTGTAAAGAAAGATCTTTGTATAGTTTTCTCCTCTAGTAGATTTTTGAGCAACTAATGGAAACATAACTGCAGTTATCGGTCCGGAGCCAAAGAAAATTATCTTACCCAAGGTAGACAAAGAGGCGTAAATTCCGGCATCATGTGAGGAAAAAAAATGCTTCACCAAAATCAGGTCAGATGAATAAAGAGAGGTTAAAGCAATGGCTTGCACTAAAACAGGAATGGTGAATGAAAATATTTGCTTAAAATCAATTTTTATGTTTTCTCGTTTGCTATGATAACGAAGATATCTATTTGTGATATACCAACCCAATATTACAGCTATAACAAAACCTGCTATAGCGCCTCCGATCTGAAAACCAAGATACACCAACAATATACTAACTCCCAGCTTTATAACGTTTTCAATCAATAAGCTTGTAACCATTTGTTTAAATTTTAATAAACCCTGTAATATTGATCTATTAAGTAACGATAAAGTTCCGAACAGAAAAGAAATTGATACCAATATCAAATAGGTTATTCCGTTGATATGTAGAAAAGAAGAAATAACAGGAGAAATTACTAAAACTAGGAATGAAAATACTAAAGCAGCCAGGAAAATTTTCTTTTTCAGCCAACTTATTAATTCTGTAATTTCTTCCTCGTTCTTAGCAGCCGAAATATGCTTAATTACCACTAAATTCAAAACTCCCGGAATAATTCCTAAAAGTCCAATTAAAGAAATAATCACTGCCAGCTCGCCGTAACCAGTCGGCCCAAGCATTCTCCCCATTACCAAATGATATAAATAATTTAGAAAACTTACACCATTTGACCCGATAACCATTATTGCACTACCTGAAAATAAAGGATTTGTAACAATTCCATAGATTCTCTTTTTCATGCCACCCAATACCCCCTTACAAAAAGTGCCGTCTCTACAGTAAGTATAACTAAGAAAAGGAGAAATAGAATCAACTTAAAAACTTTTGGTAAATTATTAACCCATAAAGCTGCTGCCAAAAATGAAGGAAATAAAATTATTACATAACGGGGTGTTGATGAAAAGCTTCCTTGAATAGTAGGAAGCATAAATCCGGCAAAAGCAAAAAATAAGTAGGATAATCTTATCTTTTTAAAGTATCCGTAGATTGGTAAAACAAGAAAGATCACCCCGGTAACAAACTCCAGCCATATTGTCTGATAAATAGGATTCAGTCTATCAATCGTAAAGATCATTTTGATGTATCTGAAATATACTTGTGGTAATAGTGTCAGTCCCGGTTGGTGTTGTTCTCCCACCAATCTTTGATTACTGTAAAAAGCGATTGGATCGCCAACAGTTAAGTAAAGATAGGTCATATATACACCTAATCCAAGCGGGATTAATATTAGCCAAAAAACCTTAGAAAACCCTACCTTCTGGTAATAAGCCTCAATTATCAGCGCGGGGAAAAGTAAAATACCAAAAACCCTCGTTACAGAGGAGAGGCACCCAAAAACAGAACTTAAAAACCATCTGTTTTTCCTTGCAAAGTAAAACGATAAAACCGATAGGAGTAAAAACAACGATTCATTGTAAACTGCCCCGAAAAAAAATGAGGTTGGAAAAAGCAAAAGTATAATTACTGTCATCAATGCTATTTTCCTCGGAAAATCTAACAAAATTAGCTCAAAAAGAAAGATAAGAGCCAGTACTAAAGAAATATTAGAGATTAAAATCCCAACAATTGTAGAGCTTAAAAGCGAAGAAGAGAGGTCTTGAGAGAAAGGCTTTGCAAAAAAGGAAATAAGTGCCGGAAACAATGGAAAAAAAGCTTGCTCTAAACCTTTATACCCAAATATAGAAATCGATAAGTAGTGCTCACCGTCGAAATTAGCCCAGGAAAAAACTTCCGGAGCAATATTATAACTTAAGTATCCTCCTCCTAAGAACTTATCCGTTTGTCTTAAGGGTATTAAATTTATCGCTGCAAACAAAACCATAATAAGAATAATTCTCCATACAATAAAAAAGGAAAATATTTTTGCTATATCGTTTCTAATATATATTCTTTTGTTCATATATTAATTGCCTGGTTATAGACCTGTTTAGTTTTCTCGACAACCTTTTCCCAGGTAAACTCCTCAGTTCTTCTAATTCCTAATGCTGATAGCTTATTCAATAAAGACCCATCCTGTAAAAGATCTGAAATGATCGCAGTAAATTGATATAGGTTTGTAGGATCAAAGTATAGAGCCGCATCTCCTCCTACTTCAGGCAGACTCCCCTTGTTCGAACAAACCACGGGAGTACCACAAGCCATCGCTTCAAGAATTGGTAATCCAAATCCTTCATAAAGAGAGGGTTGTATATAAATTGATGCTAAATTATAGAATCCTACTAAATCATCTCGATCTATATTACCTACTTTAATAATCTTATTTTCCAAATTTAGCTTGTGAATCAATTTATTAACTTGCTTCAAACTCTCTAATTCAGGATGGTCAATATTATCCACATTTTTTAAAAATACCCCACCTACTAAAACAAGTTTCACCTCTTCAAACTTTGCCTTTTTTACTATTTGACTAAAGCCTTCAATTAAGAAGGGGAGATTTTTATTCCAATTCGCATCCCCTACATATAATAAAAAACTGTTTGGTAAATTGTACTTTCTTTTTAAATAAAGAAGCTTCGTATCGCTTAGGGGTTTAAAACTCTTATTTCCGGCAAGGTATACCGATGAAATTTCTTTTAAATTAACATTTAAGTATTTGTAGATATCTTTTTTCGAAACTTCAGAATCGGTAATTATATGCTTACAATTTTTTAAAGACAATTTTTGACGAAAAAAATTAATTTTACCTTTTATACCAACAGGATAATGATCAGCAAAAATAAGCGGCATAACATCATGTATCGTCACTACAGTGGGATATTTTTTTCTCAATGGAAGGGTCGGGGCAAAAAGATCAAACCATGGATAATGAACAAGATCTACTTCTTCTAACTTAGAGATATCAGTAAATTCGACAACCTCAACAGATTTATCCTGAGATAAATACCCCAATAAATTTTTCGTATAGTAACCAATTCCTCTATCTCTATGTGCAGATTTTAAAGGATAAACATTTAGTCCGATTTTCATCTTCTTACATTCCTTTCTCCGTATGCCAATATTTTAAATAAGCTACAGGAAATCTTAGAGACGAAAACAGCGCAAAGACAAATCCCGGAAAACCATCAACATACCCTCTATGTCTAAAGTATGACCTTATAAACCAGAGAAACGGTTTACATAAAATAAAACTTATAAATGAAAAAATATTCACTTTAATACCGCTTTGATCCATCTGAGTTACAAGTAAATCCGTATAACGGTTAAAACGCTCTAAATATATAGAGAAGCTTTTATCCTTAAGATGCAATAAATCGTTTTTTAGATAATCTGTCTTACCCTCCACAATTGCCTGCTCATGAACGTCTTTGGCAGGCAGCCTGCCTTTGCCTTTTCTATAGAGCCTGAGCGTGTAATCCGGATACTGGCCGCCTTTTGTCAAAAACTTTCCCAGAAAGAGGTTTTTTCTGGGAATCCAATATCCGTTAGCTTCAGAGTCTCTGACTGTCACTTCTTTTATTTCTTCTGCCAATTCCTTCGTTACAGTCTCATCCGCATCTAGTTGTAATACCCAATCACCGGATGCGGCATCTATGGCTTTGTTTTTGTTAATATGAAAAACCTGTGGGTTACTTGTTTTGATTATTTTTGATCTAAACTGCTTTGCTATCTCCAATGTTCTATCTGTTGACCCTCCGTCCACTACTACAATTTCCCATGCAAAATCGGAAACAGAGTCAAGACACTGTTTAAGATTTTTTTCCTCGTTAAAGACAGCAAGCACTACCGATATTTTCTGATTCATTTTCTTGCACTTACTAAATAGAATGCATTGCCTCCATCAGGAAGCTGGATAATCTTTTTGACATCAAATTGAGCCCGATGTCTTAACCCATCATACTGACTTGGTGTAAGTACATATAATACGTTAGTGGTGGGATAACTCTCAACTGTATCCCAGCCGCCGAAATAATATTTATCAAAAGAGGAAACAGTATTATATTTATAACTCTTACTATCCCAACGGTTATACATCACGGTATTTATAAAATCAGGCAGGGATTCTTTCAGGTAAAACAGGAAAAAAATATACGGTTGCGACCTCTCCTCAGTCATATAAATTGTCTGATATCCGGGATGAGTCTTTACATACTCTACAACTTGTCTCATACCATATTGCCAATCTGTAGGTTCTTTCTTTGAATATATATTAAAGTAATAATACAGGTAAGAGTGTGTCTCGTATGCAAGTAAACTTAAGAGAATAATAACAATTAATATTTTTGCTCTTCCTTTTATTAATCCTAACAGTTTACTTGCTCCATAAGCTGAAATAAGATAAATACTTCCCATCATGAAAATAGCTCTGGTAGCACTGGGTGAACCTCCAACCAAACTGGCAGGAATAGGTGATATAAATAGCCAGGCTAATATTATCAATGTAACTTTTGATCTTAATTTTAATAAATAGAAAAGTCCCATTAATATAAAAAGCGCGTCAATTTTGTAGAATTCTCCACGGGTCTTAACTGAATTCCTTGGGCTCTGATCTCCTGCTAAAAATAAATACCGGGGAGTAAAGTGGCTTAAGTAGTTTTTAATCAATTTTTCTCCTTTGGCCAAATTATAATTTTTTGTAACTTTATAAGTGGCTGTTTTTTCAAAATCTTCTTGATTTTGTTGAGTCTGTTTCATTCTGGCTGTTCCAAATAATCTTGGATCTATAATCATAAGGACTATAAAAATTAGAAAAATAAATAGGCCGCTGTAAAAATTTTTTGATGCTTTCAGATTCTTAAAATTAACAATGCAAAGCAGCAGGATTATCGGCGGAACTACAATTTTTGAAGAATGATAAGCAAACATACTAAGACCAAAGCTTAAAAATGATATATTTATTAGCCAACCTTTCTTTTCCAATGCCAGATAAAAAAACAGAAGTCCCGACATGAAGAAAAAAAGCGCAAAGTTTACTTCCCAAAGCCCTCTTGAAAATTGAAGATGGTACGGAGAAACTGCTAAAAATAGCGCTGAGAACAGTGCTGCTAAATCACTCTTAAATAGCACCCTAGCTAGATAAAAGATTAGTATTACACTAAGTACTCCAATCGTTGCTCCGGACAATCTCGTAGTAAAATCTGATAAACCAAGAAATTTTACAAATATGGCAGTTATATAGATATGAACAGGATGTTTATCATCTCTAAAAGAGGTAAAAACCAATGGAAAAGATTGTCCCCATTCATCTTTTCTCCAGTTAGCTATTGTGTAGGCATTATACCCGGCTGCAGCTTCATCCCAATTTAGTCCCGGAGGAAGCTGATCTAACTTGTAAATCCTTAAAAATGCTGCCAGCAGGATTACTAATATAAAGGCAATTTTGACAGATCTTTTCATTTTTAATACAAATTGTACACCCAAAAAGCAGTTTCACCATTAAGAAATTTAATTTGAGCCTGTGAGTCTTTTGTATCTGATTTATCAATTGAGCTTGCAAAGATTAAAGTTTTTTTTAAGTCAAAATCATTTTTGGCTATTTTTCTAAATTCAAAATTGCCAAATGCTGATACAGTGGAAAAACCCCAATTATTAATATCATTATGTTTAACTTCCTCTTTGAATTTTTCAGGATTATATTTTAAATTATACAAAGCAAAGATATAAGGCTGGGCGTATTCATCAGAAATAATAACTTTATCAAAATTATCAAAACTATCTTTATAATCTATAAATAACCTTCTATAACCATACTGCCAATCCTGAGATGATTGCACAGGATAACGGGTAATAAAATTATGGAAGAAATACGCAAAGAAGGAAGAATAAACAATAATTATCAAAATTGTAGATTTTTTAAAGTAATCTGAAATTGCACTTGCTCCTGCTCCCATAACCATACAAAGAAAAGGAACTATCGCCAATGACCTAAGTGCATGAGGAGATTCTCTAAATAAGACTGCAGGAACAGGCCCTAACAACACAAACATTATCGGTAGATAAAGCAATCGTTTTTTCTTTCTTTTAATAATGAATATCCCCAGCAATATCAAAACTGGATCCGGCAAAAAAAATTGGCCCGATCCTGCCGGATGATTCCTTGGGTTTGTATCTCCGTCAAAAAGTAGAAAAGAAGGACTAAAGTGAACCAGGTAGTTATTAAATATGCCCCAAACATTTTTACTCCAATCAGTTGGTCCGCTACGGTCAAAGATTAGTTGCAGACGTGGTTTACCGGATAAATCATAGACTTGTTGGATTGTGGGGAGCAGAACAAAAGATTGAACTCTCCCAAAACCTGCATCGAAGATTAATAGTCTAGCAATGGGAGCTAAACTAATTACAAAAATAATCAATGCGCCACAGAATAGAAGAAAACTTTTTTTAGAAGAGTATGCATGCAGGAAAAGAAAAAGTAATAAAGTTATCGGAACAAGTACCCGAAAGCTATTATAACTATAGATACTAAAAATAAAAGCAAAAACTGCAAATAATACTAGGAACCTTTTCCGTAGCGCCTTAAGCATTAGGTAAACACCTAACATAAAAAACATTAACCCCGCAGATGCCTCATATCCCACCCTGGTAAAGATAAACCACCAAGGAGATATGGATAGAAAAAAAGCGCTAAGTAAAGCAATTTTACTGTCTTTAAAAAGCTCTTTAGCCAAGAAAAAAGTAATAATTATTGTTAGAAGCGAAAATAAAATTGCCGGTAGCCTGACTGCATACTCATTCAGTCCTATTAGTTTTACGAAAATTGCGGTGGTATAAATATAGATAGGTAACTTAAACTCACCAAAAGCCCTAAAATGAATCGGTAAAAATTCCCCCCATTCATCTTTACCAGTCCGAGAAATTGAATAAGCATTATATGCAATCGAGGCTTCATCCCAATATAAAGAAGGTGGGATCTTATCGAGATTATAAATACGGGTTAATAAAAAAAATAAGCATATTAAACCCATAAAAAATCTCGCAGAAAACAACAATCGCGGTATAGACTTAGGCATAAGACAACAATATAATCATATCATGCACCGCAGTCTATTACTTACTATTATTATCGCATCTTTAGTGTGCTTGTTTGTAAATTATTTTTCTCACCACAGCCTATTTACTTCATTAATCAATAGCCTTGCCTTAGGATTATCAATTTTGCTTTTTCAAAACTATTTAGCTTTAAAAAACAATACGTTTAATAATTTCCTTTTAATATCACTGGGACTTATGCCAATTTTCTCTTACCAACCGGATCCTAATCTTTTCGCAGTTCTCCCTTTAGCAGCTCTGATTTTGATCTACCTTTATATTAAGCAACCAAATAAATATCTCATTATTATATGGATAATTTATATCTTCTTTGGACACCTTTATTTAAGTGAGGTAATTAAATACCCTTTTAGTTTACAGGACTCACAATTAATCTTTAATTCTCCGGAAGTAAATTTATATCTTAACCAACATCAACAGGATGCCCTTTTTCTTCCGTATAAAGTTCGGCAACTGTTTTATTCCGAGACAATTTATATCTATGCTGCTCTTACAAATTTTTTTGATTTCTTAAATTTAAA
Source organism: uncultured Gammaproteobacteria bacterium (assembly GCA_964432475.1). Lineage (GTDB taxonomy): Bacteria > Patescibacteriota > Microgenomatia > Daviesbacterales > UBA10151 > CAYSNN01. Next base: position 21,248 of record CAYSNN010000003.1, on the reverse strand, counting down.
AAATCTTTATGAGGTATTAATTCTTGCTAATTTATATCTTTTATTTACCGGCATATATAAAATTTTCACAGAAAAGGATAAATTGAAATTCTTCTTTATAACTACTTTTTCTGTAACTATGTTAACTGCAGGAATTGATAGATCACCCGATAAATTTCAGTCACTTTATCTTTTGGGACCGTTACTGCTTTATTTAATACTGGTTGGAGCACAAGGTGTCAATAAAAAAATCTATTTATTTTTTTGGGCCTTGAGCTTCTTTATTTATATCAGTCCCAAGATATGAAATTTAATTTTTTCTTCTGGGTAATTTTAGTTGCAATTATAACAATACTTACAAGATTTGTAGGATTAAGTAGTATACCCCCTAATCTGGGAAATGATGAGATTTCTATTGCCTATGATGCATATTCCGTATCAAAAACACTTCGAGATGAGCATAATAACTTTTTGCCTCTATCCTTTCAATCACATAGCACTTATAAAGCGCCTTTAGCTATTTATCTTTCTGTTCCTACTACAATTATTTTGGGCAATGGCGAAATTGCTGCCAGATTACCTTCTGCCTTTTTAGGCAGTCTGACAGTTCTTGTTTTAGGCCTACTGGTATTTGAATTATCCAAAAACAAATACTTGGGACTCGTTAGTTCTTTTGTTCTCGCACTCTCCCCTATGCATATTCTAACCTCTCATATGGCCTATGAGTCTAATATAGCCTTATTCTTTTTTATACTGGGAATTTATTTATTTTTCTTGGGCCTGCGAAAGAATAATCTTTTTATACCTTTATTAAGCTTTATTTCATTTGCTTTATCTATATATGGCTATCATACAGAGTGGGTTTTCACCCCCTTTATTATCATTTTACTCTCTGTAATGAATTATAAGGCAATTTTCAAAAAACCGGAATATTATATTGGAATATTATTATTTATTCTTCTTATTATTCCAATCTTTTTAGACTTTTTAAACAATTTACATTCTTCAACCAGGGCAAATACGGAAAATTTATTAAAGGAGCCTCATTTAGCACAAAGGTTGGAAGATACTAATTTGTATATATGGCAGAAAGGCTCTTTGATTATTCAAGCTTTCCTGGATAAATACTCATCTTATTTCAATCTTTCTTATTTATTTTTTACCGGCTATTTTCTATTGCCTAAAGGAGATCCATTCCAGGTAGGGGTATTTCTATTTCCCCTCCTTCCATTCTTCCTAATTGGACTATGCAGAGTAGCGACGTTATTTCAAGAAAATTCAAGGTTCATTTATATTTTCTTAATTACGTCACCGTTCACAGCCTCACTTACCTCCGGCCCTCAAAGCACATCAAGAAACTTAGTCAGTTTAATTTCTATCTCAATCATCAGCGCTGCTGGAATACTTATATTCTGGAAATCTGCCAAAAATAGTTGGAAAATTATTTTTACAACTGTTTTAACTGTTTCTTTCTTGTATTTTTTAGCAATTTTCTATTATCACTTTCCAAAAGATTCCGCCCAAGGTTTCCAATATGGTTATAAACAGATGGCGCTTTTTATTAAACCGAAATATCATGAGTTTAACCAAATTATTATCGATCCCCGATTTGGCCCGGCAAATATGTATTCTGGGCTTCCTCATTTGTACATCCCTTACTATACTATTTTAAATCCCTATAAATTACTGGGGAGCAGGCGGGAAAAATCAGGGGCTTACTTTGATAAATACCAGATCAGAAATATTAATTGGGATAAAGAAAAGTTAGAAACAGGAAATCTGTATATTGTACCCGTTTCTAATGCACCTGAGCAAAATTCAAATCTTCAAAAAATTTATACTATCACCTTACCCAGCTTTAAACCTGCGTTTTACTTTTATACGCTCTAGGGCTTTACTTCTACAACTTCAAAGGCTCTTTTACCGTCAAGAAAATCAACAGTAAAAAGCCTGTGCATATCTTTTGGGAAATCACCCATTTTTCCAATAAATAGTAGTCTCTTGCCCGGATTTTCTTTTACAACATCATCAAACTTAGTGCCTTCATCACCTAAATCAGGAAAATAGTATTTGTTGAATCTTAGTACCCTAACCCAATCATGTGTTTCAAATCTTACTAAAGTAGGATCTTTTTGATATTTAGCCGGATCATAGTTTAAATAGAAAAGAGTAAACATATGCGGCTCGCCGAAGTGCCTTGAAAAAATAATTTGATCATATTCATCTTTATGCTCTGCTATATACCCTACAACTTCCTTATAACCATACTGCCAATCTCTTGAATAGACTTTGGGATAGATATTGTAATACTGATTTAAGTAAAAGTTAATACTACTAATCACTATAATGATTAGTATTGCTGATAATGAAATATTTATAACTTTATGAATTCTTTTTGACCATTTTAGAAAACACAAAAATCCATATGCTGAAATAAACTGATAGAAAGGCGCTGCTATCAGTGTTCTTAAAGCATGAGGTATACTGTCATTTGTGGCAGAAACCGGAATAAAGGCGAGAAGCACCCATGATAAAAGTAGGCCCTTAAATTTATTCTTGAATTTAAACAGACCCCATAAACCTAATATCAGAAAGGGTGCCTGAAAATAATAGAGTTGTCCCATGTTTTGCACATGATGTTGCTTGTGTGGAGCCCCCGATACAAATAAAAATTGTGGACTAAAATGCAGTAGGTAGTTTTTTGCAAAATAAAAACTAACATAACTTACTTTGTTGTGTATCAAACGGGGTAAGGGTTGGGGGAGGCTGGAGGCACCCCTGTTTTCATTTATTCTTAATACTAACCCCGGATCATCAGTGATACTTACCAATTTATATCTTGCACTCCTTTCTCCTGAAAGTAAAAACGGTGTTAGCGGTAAAAGCAAAATAACAAAACTTATTACTGAAAGTATCAATACTTTTCTAAATCCCCCAGGCTTTTTGTAATATAACAAAAAAATTACTATGACAAATAGCGGAGTAAAAAACCTTGCCGTATTATAAGTAAAAACAGATAATGCAAACGGTATCATTGCAAAAACAAACCACTTCTGACTTCTAAAACCCTTAACAAAAAACCATATCCCCAAAACGATCCAAAGAGTAGCCAGCGAAGATTCAAAAGAAGCCCTTGTCAGTTGGATATGCCAGGCGGATATAGCAAGAAGAAATGCAGATATTAGACCGGCTACAAAGCTTTGGAAAAGGGCCCTTCCTAAAAAAAACATTATTAAGACTGTCAAGGTTCCATAAATTACAGGTGTAATTCTGACACCGATTTCATTCAAACCAAAAAAGTAGATTCCCGGAATTGATAAATAAATTTGAACAGGTAACTTATACTCCCCATAAGATTTAAAATGAATTGGGAAGAATTTACCCCATTCATCCTTTCCTGTTTTTAAAATAGAATAAGCATTATAACCTATGGAAACCTCATCCCAGTTTAAAGATGGCGGTATCTCAGTTACCTTATGAAGTCTCAAAAAAAACGCAAGTAAGATTATTAGTATAAAAACTAGATATTTTGTAGTTTTCATCATTAGTTGTAAATTAATGTTAGCAATTTAAGATAAGAAAAGCTATATTAGCGGAAAATTATCAGTAGATTACTTAAAAAACCTGCTTCTTATTAATCCTGATTGATGGAGTTGAAAAAGAAATATTGTCCAAAAAGTTTGCAGAAGGAATTTTGTTCCTTTTATAAATTGTATAGATGAAGCTTTATCATGATATCTTGTTGGAATAGCTATCTCTCCAATTCTGAAGTCACAACTTAGCGCTGACATCACCATCTGCTGATCAAAGACAAAATCATTTGAAAACTTCTCAAAAGGTACCTTTTTAAGCACACTGACGGAATAAGCCCTAAAACCCGAAAAGTGTTCGGTAAAATTAACTCCTAGTAATATATTTTCAATTATACAAGTTAGACGATTAATATAATATTTAAGCTTCGGCATTCCTCCTCTCAAGGCCCCTTCTTTATTTTGAATCCTTGAACCAAACATAAAATCATACCTGCCCTGCGTTATCGGCCTAATAAGTTCCTCAATCAGACTAGCATCATATTGATAATCAGGATGTAGCATTACTACTATGTCGGTATTTAATTTTAGGGCTTGCTGGTAGCAAGTTTTTTGGTTTCCCCCATATCCTAGATTACTGGTGTGAGTATAAACCTTAATTCCCAAACTTTTGGCAATCTCGACTGTTTTATCCTTACTTTGATCATCAACAACAATAATATTATGACGGAACTTACTCGGAATCTCATAATATGTATCAATCAGGGTTTTCTCTGCATTATATGCAGGCATAACAATTAATACCTTAGGATTTCCCATTATCTATATTTTGATTCTCCCAGAACAAAAAATCTCCAGAAAAAAGGAAAGTGAAGAGTCGATAAAGTCGTAGTTGGCACGAGAGGACAATCAACGCTCTGACAAACAATCTCATATTCATTGTATATATATAAAACATTTAGATAAATTCCAACTGAAATAACTAAAATCATCACTGCTTTTGTTACTTTGTGAAGTAGCGGGGTTTCAAAAATAGATTCTAATATTGAAGGTAAAAGTAAGGTGGAAAAGAACAGCCTAAAATTGAGTGGAGCAATATTTGGCCTGAAGGCATTAACCAGTAACGATCTGCTTGATAAAAGAAACCCTACAGCTAAAAATGATGTAAAGAGATTCGATTTCTGAATCAATAGTTGCAAGCCCCATGTTCCCAGTATTGCTAAGAAAGGGAAGGAAGGAAAGCGATACCATGCCAGCAGATCACCCTCTCCTCCGCTAATTATGACAACTCCTATCCAAAATACAAAAAATAAGCTAATTAATCTTTTTAACCCTTCTTTTGGAGCAAAAATAAAATATGCCGCAGAGAGCAAGCAAAAAATATACCATCCATCAATTACAAAATGTGTTCCATATGAAGGTGATACAAAAAACCAGGCTAAACTTTTAAAACCTACCGGTCTAAAAGACTGAACAGAAGTTATTCTCCAAAAGATTTCCGGGTCAAAGTAAAAACCATAGGAAATAAATATCCCAATAAATGGAATTGTTCCCAAAATAACATATAAAATTTTCCAGATTGCTTTTTTAAATTGTTTATCCTCATACATTTTTTTAAAGATTATATAAATAGCTATAAATATAAGAAAAAAACCTGTTGGTTTAGATAATCCTGCAATACCAACCAATAAGGGTATGGGCAGTATATATTTAAATTGAGGGTGTTGATAAAACTTTAACAGTAAAAAAGCCATCAATACGAAAATTAAGGCAATTAAATTTTCTGGTAAAGCAACCCGGGAAGCAAAAACAAAGATAGGTACTGTTCCGTAGATGAGCATAGCAAGTATTCCAGTCCAATATCCGCTCAGTAACCTGGTAATGAGAAAAACCATAATAGATGTTATAGCAGCAAAAATAACAGTCGGAAATCTAATATAAGATGATGGGATAAAGTCAGTTCTGTCAGCCTTAAAATTGTGGGCAAAGTATCCAACTATCAAAGAGAAAAGAGGTGGCTCATCTAACCAAGGTTTATAAAGGGTAACAGATGTTGACGGTTCTCCTCCCCTATAATCAACTGTTCCTTTAAAAATTTCCGCTCTTTGGGGGTAATCCAGGGTGGACCAAGAAACAGGAATACCGGTTTCAATTAAATACAACCCGGACCAGGCATAAAGCATTTCATCCAGATGCAGAGCCCCGGGAGTTTTTTCATAATTATGTGCTCTTAGTATAAAGGTAAAAAGAAAAACCAAAAGAAAGACTGCAATCTTAAACCAATTATTCATCTTAAAACCTCTAATATTTTTTCTTTAAAATTCTTTTTCGAAAAAAGCCTTGTTTTCTCAATTGCCTTTTTTCCAATTTTTTCTCTTAAGGCTTTATCTGAAATAACTTTCATGGTGTATTCCTGAAACTCACCCGGATCGTTCCATAAAAAACCGCTGCCTGCACCTACAATTTCTATTTGTCCGCCTTTCCTTATTACAACAGGCACACAACCTGCTGCCATTGCCTCTACAGTAGCAATACCGAAATGCTCCATTTTTGTTGGCTCATTTTCCCCAAATCCTGAGGCATGCCAATAAATAGAGGATTGTCCGTACAACTTGACTAAATCATCATAGCTTAAATTGGGATAAAAATTTATAGGTAATCCTTTTGCCAAACTTTTCAACTGCATTAAATATGGTTCGTCTCCGCTATTTGCCGAACCAACTAAATTTAAACTCCAGCCGACAATTCTTTTAGTTTCAACTAATTTTTTGAAAGTTTTAATCATCAATTCATGCTTTTTATCTTTCAAGTAACCAAAAAATCTACCCACAGAAAGTATATAATTTTTCTTCTGCAGAGGCTTGATTTTATCAATATCAACCGGAGGAAAAACCACCTCAGATGAGAGCGGCCAATTCTTATCAGAGTTTGCTTTAGTAAACTGTGAATTATAGATAATTAAATTCCAAAACTTCAGCTTGATTTTACCCCAAATACTTTTAGCCGGTTGGCCTACAAGGGGAGTCTGAATATGTAAAATATTTTTATCCGCGGTTGAAATAAAAATACTTCCATCAGTTAAATAAAAAAAGCTGTCATAATTTTTGAGAAAAAAGAGTCTATTAAATAAATTTGATCCTTTCCCTATTGGAGCCTTAATAAAATTTACGTTTGAAAGATCTAAATTAAATCTCTCTGATAACTGCTTTCTTAATAACTCCGGACCTAAACTGTTTAAATGATTACTCAAAAGTACATCAACTTTATAACCAGCCTGACAACAAACTTCAGCTATAGTCATCATATACTTCTCACCACCACCAAATGTATCTAAATAAGGGGAGTAGATTGCAGTCTTCATTTTTTTAGACTATCTAGGCTAAAAGAACTTTCTATTAAAGCTTTATCAATTTCATCATAAGTTTTATCAAGAGAGATAGGCTGCTGCATTTCCCATAATCTAATATAGGTAATGTACATGTAGAAAACCTGGAGCATGGAGTCCATAATCCCCACTGTACCGTTAAGAAAACCTTTTCTTAATACACCTTGCTTGAATGTTTCAGAAAGGAAAATCCTCAAAAATCTCCATCCGGACATCTTAGGATGATGAGAATCTATTCTTAATTTTGCATCGATTTTTGACCACTCTAAACTTTTTAAAACAATTTGATCCAGGTTACGGTGTGTTAGGTGTATCAAAGAATTCTTCGTAAACCCCAGTTTACCCTTAAACTTGGGGTATTCATGAACTTTACCTACCCAATTTTCAAAATCGCTCTTTTTCAATAATCGAATAACCCAATCCGGCCAAAACGGCCCGTATTTTACCATCTGCCCAAAAATAATATTTTTCCTAGAAATAGCATAAGCTGCGAATTCCTCATTATTAATAATTTGCTCGATTTCCTCCCTAAGGCCTTGTGATACTCTCTCATCAGGATCAAGGTATAGTACCCAGTCACCTGAGGCTTTCTTAAAGGCTTCATTCCTGAAAGCTGCAAAATCTTGATTTTCAAATGAAAATATCTTATCTGTATATTTTTTAGCTATTTCTAAAGTCGTATCTGAGGACCCGTTATCCACTAATATAATCTCATCAGCCCACTTAACAGACTCAAAACAAGCTTTTATTCTGCTTTCTTCGTTTTTTGTAAGTACTATTACACTTAACATTTTTGCCTTCTCTCAAACTTTATCTTTCACCTTTTGGACAAATCTTTTAAACGGATTTTTAGATAGATTGATAAATTTAAACCAATACCGGAGCTCTTCTCTCGCCTGCTTGCTTACACCCTCAAGTTCCTTCATATCAATAGCTTCTTGTTTAAATTTTTCTGCCTCCCAGATACGCAGATAAACAATCAAAAATGAAAAGGATTGGAGTAAGCTTAAAACCAACCCATGTATTCCGTCTGCATATCCTTTATTTGCAAAAAATCTTCCTAAAAATTCACCCAACGGTTTTTTAATTAAGTCCTCCCAATTAAATTTATACCCACCTTCGACTAGCTCTTCTGCTTGTATTTTAGTATACCTATTCATTCTTTCTAGAAATTGCGTAATTGAGTCATAGTGATGGTGGATGACCGATAATCGCTCATCTTCTGATAGATCTATCCCAACACCTTGGGTTTGAGGGGGTCTATGAATTTTATCCGTCCACTCAACTTTACCTTTCCTAAAAAATCTGATATTAAAATCAGGCCACCACATTGAGGCCTTCATCCACTTGCCAAAGATCAGATTCTTTCTTGGCAATCTGACATAATCTATTTCATGCATCCTTTCTGCAATTTGCTGTAATTTAGCAGCCAAACTGTTAGGAATTTCCTCATCCGGATCAAGGATTAAAATCCATTCACCATTTGCTTCTGAAATACCTAGGTTTCTTGCTGGCTCTACAAACTCCAATTTTTCATGAAAGACTACTCTTGCTCCTAAACTTTTAGCAATCTCAACAGTTTTATCAACTGAGTGCATGTCACAAACTAGAATCTCATCACACCACTTAACGCTTTTAATTGCTCTAGCGATATTCGCCTCTTCATTAAGCGTATTAACTACTGCTGAAATTTTTCTTGGCATAGGTTAAATCTTAATACGAACTGAAAGGAGTATCAAGTTTTTTGCATAATTTAAAATTGAAATCATTTTGGAGATACTATGTAATATGCTGGTAAACCGGAAGACATATAGATCTTTTCCAATATTTCATCCGACTTTAAATCTTTGGGGAAACTCCAGGGGCTACCAATAAATAATGTTTCTTTTCTGCTTTGATCTTCATTCCATTCAATCTCTCTGAAGGTATATTTATTAAACTTAAAAAAGTATGTAGCATCCTGACTAGATATCTTTTGCTCTGTCTGGTAAGTAAAGGGGTCATATTTTGAGTAAAACAGTACATAGAGATATGGATTACTCACCAGATACGGACCCTCAACTCCTCTACGTGGATCAAATATTATCTCATCATAGCTATCTTGGTGGTCTCGTATATATAAAGCTGCCTGTTTTAACCCTTCATCGAAAGATTCACCCTTAGCTCTAGGAAAATAAATCGCAATGGTCAGAAAAGCATGTATCATAACTATAATTACCAAAAGACTGAAACATCCAGCAATAATTACTTTAAGATAGGATTTAGAAAGATTTATAAACCAGTTATAAGATTTTATTGCTCCTAAAGTAATTATGAGAATAATTACAGGGGCAATATGCAATAGTCTTCCGGCATGTTGTTGATTATTCGTAATTGAATCAGGAAAAATCCCCGTTAAAAGCCATATCACAAAGATTGCTTTGTGAGGAATCCTTCTATATATAAATTCGAAAACTCCAACAATTAGAAATGGTAACTCATAAATATATAGCATTCCTAAACCAAAAGTATTCGGGTTTGTAACATTTAAACCGTTAATAAATAAAAAATTGGGCTGTAGATAGTTTAGGTACCTCTTCACCCAAAAAAGTATTAATAAGGGGATATCAGCTACAGAACGGGCAGATTCCAGCAGGACATATCGTTGGAATTCTATATCATTTGAGATTAGAACCATTGAAAGTCTGGTACCAGCACCTTGAAATAAGGTGGCATATGTTAGCGGAAGCCCTAATATTACACAAGTTGTAATAAAGATAACTATCTTATCACATCTTGTTTTGAATTTAGAAAGAGTGAAAATCAATAACACAATAACAAATAACGGTACAAAAAGACGGGGGGCAGGAGCAGTATACATTGTAAGAATAAGGAAAAAAGCAGAAAAGAAAGCCCAACGCTTACCTCCTTCAAGCATTTTCATAAAAAACCATATGCCAAGGAGTACAAAAAATGAGGCCAGAATATATTCATATTCCATTCTTGAATAAAAAATATGCCAAGCCGAAATAGACAGAAAGAAAGAACCAATTAAAGCTGGTAATTGTTCTTTTAGTACTCGGGTTAAGAATAGAAAAAATATTGGAATCATCAGTGTCCCGAAGAAGGCATTCTGAAATCTTACAGCAAAATCATTCAATCCAAACAGCTTGATTGATATCATCATTATGTATCCAGGAACTGGATTTTTGTAATCTCCGACTGCTTGAAAAGTAATCGGTAAAAACTTTCCCCATTCATCTCTACCAGTCTTTAATATTGAGTAAGCAGTATAACCAAAGGATATCTCATCTCCATTTAAACTCGGTGGATTTTCCGTGTTCTTATAAAATCTCAAAAATCCACCCAAAATTGTAATTATGAGCATTAAAGTAATAAGAATTTTTTTGTTCACTGTTTTCCTACCTCATAATTTTTCTCATATTCGTAATATTTGCTAAATCTTGCCTTTTCTCTAAGTTGTATGTCAAACAAAACAACAAAAGACTGAAGAGTTACCAAAACCAAAGTTAACATTAAAAAAAAGTATATAATTTTCTCTCTCTTTTGCTTGAGTAACTCTATTACACCATGAGAAATCAGTATCATTATTACTGGAGCAAAAATAATCAGGCGATTTAAATCAACCATTCTTTCAGACAAAACGGCGGGAATAACTAAAATAGTAGATAAAAATAGCAGTTTTCTGCGGGGTGACCTCAATAATTTATATAAACTATAAACAAGAGGAATTATAAAACCTAACAAAATTGGCGGTGCAAAAGAAAAATTTAAAAGTTTTTCTTCGGAAGTGAAGTAGCTGCTCGGGCTGAATTGTTTGATATATTTTAGTAATATATATTCGGTATAAACAATATATTTATTCTCAGATATTTGAGCTAATTTGCCAAAACCCTCTTCTTGTGCTGCTCCCCTATAGCTGTTAACCATATTTAATAAACCAGGATTAGAGAAAATTTTAATTTCATTATTTAAGACATTTTTGAAACCAATCGTATTCCTTTGAACCAAAAATAATAAAGGCAAAAATAAAATAGTTATTATCACAAACGAAAGTTTCAAGTTCCTGAAAGAAACTATTTTAAAATAAGGCAGCAACAAAAAAAGAGGCATTACAAGCAGCAGGGTGAGCGAACTATACGCTATAACCAGTAACGCACCACTTATTACTATATTTCCCAATATTTTTCTTCTAAAAGCAAGATGTTCACTGGATTTTAAAAGTATTAATCCATAAACTCCAAGCAACAATAAAAAAAGAATATAGATATAAAAAGAACCTGCAACCAAAAGGTAACTACTCCATGGTGAAATAACATATATTATGGGGACAATTATGGAGTATTTCGGAAAAATTATTTTACTAATCAACCAAAGTAAAAACAAATTTCCTATTTCTATAATAGTTAATAACCAGGGAGGTATAAACAGACTATTAGTAAGCAGTTCCGAAAAAAACAGGCCTACTTTCGCATAATGGATTGGGGAAAGGTTACTTTGTATAAAGTTTTGTAAAAGTTGATGAAGAAAAAGTACAACGACAAAGATTATATTATTCTTTTTTAAGATTTTTGCCGTTATATAATCCATATTAATTTTTTAATTTTTCAATCACTAAGGCTTTTAATTTATCCTTACCCTCAACTACTTCATATCCTTGTAAGTATTTTAAATCACTCTCCGGACCTATATATAGAATTGAACCATTTACACTTTTTAAAAAGCTTCCAACACTACTATCCGGTATAGAACCAAGATAAACATTTCCGTATTTCCTAAATAATTTATCGTTTATTTCTGTCTGTCTTTGGTTTTGTTCCAATACTTTCAAGGGGTGGACCCGGGCATACACCGGATAAGCAAATTCAATAGCATCTATCCTATCAGAAAGAAAAATGTAATCATATTTTTCTTTTTCGTCAATTGCTATCTGGGAAGCCATTTTTGCAGGATATGACCAAAACCTCGAATATTTATTTGGAGAAACAAAATACAAATTTTCACAAATAATTATAAATTGAATAATAATTCCTAAAGCAATAATTCCTAAAGCCCCTTTGGCTAAAATACTTCTTAAATTCCATATATAAAATAATCCCAGTGCAGAAAGCAAAGTCAAAGGAGGCAGCATAAAAGAACTCCTTAGGGCATGCGTCTCAAGTAAAAGCGATGTGGCAACAGGTGCAACAGCTAACCACCCTACCAAAAAAACTATTTTTTTTGTATATTCCTTTTTAAATAGATGTCCAAAACCTAAAAGTAACAAAATTATTTGAGCAAGATACAGACTTCCGCTTGAGGCCATATTATGCCGCGGATTTCGGTCGCCGGTCAAAAATAAGAAGTCTATAGAAAAATTATTTAGATAACTTTTCTGAAGTAAAAATCCATATTCCCAGAATTTGTTATGGAGAAGCTTTGATAACTCTTTACTGTTTGAACTTAAATTCCTTTGCTCATTAATTGCTTGGATTATCTGCTCTCTGATTTCACCTTGGGCAAAAATATTTAAACTTAGAAATCTTGTTTCGCTTGCCCCGAAGAAAGCCTGAAACATAAGTAAGATTACAAAAATTGACAACACAAAAACTGAGAATATCAGATAAAACCTGTGCTTTATACTTAAAAGTACCTCTTTAAAATTAGCAAACCACATTAAAAGAGGTATTAACAAAGGTAAAGATAACTTATAAGTTGAATATGTATTTATACTTAAACCAAAACTTAAAGCGCCTATAACATAAAACCAAGGCTTTCTTTCAGCCATCAGAAACAACACTACTCCTAGAAGAGCTAAAAATAGGGCAAAATGCGTCTCAAATCCGCCTCTGCTCAAAGACAAATCCCAGGGAGAAACAGCAACCAGTAATGCAGCAAATAAACCTACTTGTTTTGAGAAAAGTAATTTACCTAAAAGATAAATTAGTAAAACTATTCCAATTCCGGAAAGTACAGATAACAACCTAATACCTAAAGCGCCTGGCCCAAATACTGCTATGAAAGGCAACGAAAAATAACCATATCCAACAGGCCTGCCGCCTCCCATAATAAAGTTTAAGGGTAAGAATTTTCCTGTCGTGTCAAAACCTGTGTAGAGTATTGAATTAACATCCAGTGCCATTGTTAATTCGTCTCCGTACATAGAGGGTGGGTTACTGTCAATATTTATAATCCTAAATATTAAGGCTGCAGCTAAAATTAATATCAGGACTTGAGTTTGAACTATTTTAAACATGGTTTAGGAATTTTTGACTCTTAATATAATAACCTCGTCGTTTTCAAAAAATATATCCAGATCATTTCCTGAAAGATCCAGTGGCTTTTTGAGCTCGGCTTTTGCAGTATATATGAAGCTGATCTTTTCCCTTTTTAGAAATCCTCTATTCCAAGTAAAATCCGATTGCTCAAAAAATCTTTTTTTATTTTCTTTTCTTTCATCCGTTTCAGGGTAAAACAAAAGTGTAACATGCTCCGAGGCAAGATAAGAGTTTCTGCCGGTTAGTGCAGATATATAGGAAGTATCATACCATGCATAAATAGGTCTGGGTTGAGAGGGAAATTCATTCTGAAGGTCCTTGTTAAATGGCATATTTAATATTATATCCTGTGGATCGGAATTCTTCTTTAGAAAACTCAAAGCCTGCAATTCCTTATTACTGATTTTTGCAAGGGGGCTTGTACCATAACCATAAAATTCAACCAGATTTCCTATTACTGTAGGTACGGAGAAGGCTATAATCAAAATGATTAAAAAGAATTTTGCCGTTTTACCCTTTAAAAAGTTGAGGATTCGATATGTAGAAACTGCCCCATAGAACCCAAAGATTAAAAGAAAATATTGCATGAATTGGATATTGTTGTAAATAAGGCCTTTTTGAACAAAAAGTAAGGGTATAATAAGTCCGGTCATCATACTTCCAAAAAGCATAATTTCTATAGGCTCAGTAAAAACTTTACCTTTAACAATCCTCCTTCCTATCTCTAAAAGACCGAGAACTCTCATCCCTAAATTTCCCACTATAAAAAGGGCTAATCCTATTGCCTCTGCAGCAAAAAAT
>CAYSNN010000003.1:0-7259 GCA_964432475.1 uncultured Gammaproteobacteria bacterium | reverse complement strand
GTATCACCCTCAACCAAGCATTCCATGTTCCCAAAGAGAGATAAAATTGTCGACGCAGTTCCAAATCTATCCAGTCAAGCTTTACAACCACCATAGTTCTAATAAACCACCAGGGAAGAAACATCAAAAAGGATGATGCTTGGGGAGAAGTCATTGATTTAAAGGTAAGAATGTTTGATACCCCTAAAACTAAAGTTAAAATAGAAGTAATAAATTTACGGTGGAAAATCAGATCAACAAGCGCTGCTGCTCCTAAACCAACTAACATCACCAAACCCCCTGAAACTTTAAAACCCGCAATCATTGAACCAATTATAAAGGAGATAAAAATCCATATAAGAGCCCTTTTTCGAGTGTAGATTAGAAATGAAAGAAAAAATGCCGGAACCAAAAAGTGCGAAGCGGCATGAGGAGGGTTACCAATAATAGTATTTTGTTGGGCTGCCCAAAATGTAGTTTCTCCGGTAAACATACTTCCTCCATGTAAAATACTCACTATATAGCCAAAGCTTCCAACAAAATAGGTAAAAAACAGTCCAAGATAACCTATCTTTCTTCCTCTTGAGGAGTCTTGCTCGCTCTCTTGCCATCTGGTCATGAAGGCAAAAACAGTTAAACCGATAAGAAATGAAAATACTATGGGAAAATATCTAAAGTAAAGATCCAGGGAAGAAAACATCGGAAAAATACGGCCAAATTCTCCCATTAATACATCAACCAGATAGTGGTAGTTATATAACGGCTGTCCTGCAAAACCTGGATTCTGAGGAGGAATAGACTGTTTTATTGCTTCCATCGAAGCAACATGCCATAGTCCATCATGCCCTTGTGAGCTCCAAAAAAGCTGACCGTCAGGATATTGAAAACCACTGGGAAAATTAATGAAACCCTGAACAAGTATCCCAACTATTAAGATTAACAGAAGCAATTTGTCATTTAGAAAAATCTTCCAGGGCTTAAAAAGGATTCGTTTAAAAGAAAGGATTGAAAACAGATTAATTATTATTAGTAGCGGCAGAACCAGATACCTTAGGTTTACCAAGCCAAAGAGTATTGAAATCAATACAAAAAGCATTACAGCGATACACAAAGATAAGCTAATTGTTTCTTGATCTTCCAATTTCGTGCGGGTCTTTTGAATAAACCAAAAACCCAAAGGATAAAAAAGCAAGAAAAACAGTATCAAAAACAGTAAACCCGATATTATTGTTTGAAAAATTAACATAAATTAAAATTTTGTTTGAAAAATTGTAACCTCTTGGTTTTGATAGATCTTATTTATTGGTAGCTTAGTTTCTTCAATACCCATAGAAAATTGGTTCAAAAGATAAATGTATTTAATCTTATTGTATAGCAAAAATTCTTTAGCTGATTGTAAACTCTCACCATTTGATAAATCGGGGATAACATCACGAAAGAAATCTTTAGAAGCTACGATTCTTTTTTTATAGTCAGTTAAAAGGATTTGGTTTTGTGCTTCGTCTTGAACGAACACAGCTTTTTTTGATAGGGCAGAAACATAGGCGGTGCTATCGTAAATAAAGAGAGGCCAAGGCTCAGCTATCTTCTTCTTAAGTTTATCATCATAAGGATAAGTCAAAACTACACCGTTTGCTTGCTTTGATAAAAATGCTAAGGCTTCCACTTCATTTTTATCGACTCTGGCGTGAGGCAGATAATTTAGGTAGTAACTGGCTGTAACCAGAGAATTAACAGGAGTAATAATTATAAATAAGCTTGTTGCAAGAACTGATATAAACTTAGGTAAGCGGGAAGTTATGGATAGAAATACCACCCCGCCCATTGCTGCCGCTACATAAAGGCCATAATATAGAAATTGAATTGTATTCCAGGGATTTCCTGCTTGTATAAATAATATAGGGATGAGTACGGACAGAACAGATAGTATAAGAAAGAAGAAAAGATTATTATCCTTAAAAATATATTTTATCTTGATTAAGGATAACAAACTCAAAAACCTAATTCCTAAATTACCTAAAATAAATATCACAAGACTTAATATTTCCGCCGTTATAAACTTCCACCAAATACCCTGCTCAAATCCGGCAATTCTTGCCAGCGTTAACCTCATCCAACCTACCCTATCCGGTGAATCTATCATTGAGTGAATAAACCAAAAAGGTAAAAAAATTATCAACTTCGTACCTGTCTGAAAATTTGAAAAAAATATCACTGCAGAAAAAAGTGAGGCACCGGCAAATATTATTAAAAACTCCAGCTTCCTTTTGAGAATCCCAACAAATAGTAAACTTGCCAATATTAAAACTGCTCCGTAAGATTTAAATCCAATCAAACTACCTGCTAAAATAATCGCCAAAAATATTACCTTTTTATTAGATAAAATTAAAAGCTGCATTAAGGCAATAATTATAATAAGAGAAATGGCAAAAGGAGGGTTCAGATTGAATGAAATTGATTGGTTTGCCCAAAAGGATGATTCTCCAGCAAACTTCTGTTCTTTAAGGTAGGAAACTATCCATCCAAAACTTCCTGCAAAATAAACAAGATAAAGGCTGAAAAAAGAAACAATCTTTATTTTCGAATCACCTAATCTTTCTTGAAAAAAGTCACGGATAAGATAATAAGTTCCTATACCTAAGGATAGAGAAAATAAAATCGGATAAAATCTGAAAACCAGATCCATTATCGGGATTTTCACCAGATAATATGTTGCAGCAATTAAAAGATCATAAAAGAAGTGGTAATTTTTTAAAATCTCTCCGGAAAAAATCGGGTTTTCCGGCGGGACAGATTTTATTAGCTGGTTTATTAAACTTATGTGCCAAATTCCATCATGAGTATTCGGACCCCAGAAACCTAAGCCAAAAGGATAAACTAAACCGTTTTTGAAAACAGGAACTGCCTGAAAAATAGTTCCAAATATTATCAATACTAAATTTGCCAAATCGATTCTACTCTTAATCTTTGGCATATTAACTCTTTTAATAAAGGGAAGATATAATTTCAAAAACAGAGCAAAGTTTACTAAGAGATAGGGATATATCAAAAACTTTATCCTTAAAAGACTGAGTAGATAAAAAATAAGAGTAAGCTCGACCAAACCCACAGCAGTTGAAAGGAAAAGAATCTGATTTATGGGTCTGTTTGAAACTGAAGTGGTTTGTTCGTTTCTGAACAGTTGATTAATGATTAGAAACCCGGGGATCAAAAGAGCAACAATTAAAAAAAGTGAAAACCGTATAACTGCGGACAGGATATTTCCAAACGACCACTCAAATGTGCCTTTTTCTATCTGGGTAGAGATGCTCTTTTGATCTGTTCCTTTGCTTGTGGCGTCTAAAATAGCGCCATCAATCGAGGAAATCTTTCCATCTAGTCCTATGTCCCTTGGAAGAAATTTAATTGTTCTTACTTTTCCGGCCTCGTTTCTGTAAGTTATTACATAGCTTTGGCCCTTTTTAGCAATATTGAAATCGGTAATCCTACTATCATCTATGACCCATCTGTGTCCGAAACTGACTTCATCTAAAACCCTAGTTGCAGTTGTAGCAAAGTTTACGCTATTGCACCTAGCTTTAAAGCATAATTCTTCTGATCCGTCTATGTACTGGCGAATATCTCTAAATAAACTACCATTCTCGTTAAGAAACCACCCTGCTCTATAGTACGGATTCATAAACCACACTACTTTTTTATAAGTCCCCAAGGGATCGTCTGCTACTATAACTTGCTCCGGGGAAAGATCCGCAAAAGTAGACTTATACCACAAGGCAAAGTCTGCCATTGTCACAATAGATAATTGACCTGACTTTCTTTTATTAAAAAGTGTACTGATTTGATCTTCATATTCACTTGCGTATTTCTGCCAGGAATAGGAATTTTCTAAACCAACAACTAAATGGGAGAGTTGAGATAAAGGCTGTTGAGTGTATATATCAACAAGCTTAGAGAAATATTTTGCATCCAAATTATGAAAGTCTACGTAATCATTTGCCTGAACACTGTATGTACTTTCAATCACTCCGCTGCCGTAACCATTTACAGGATCTCTTATCGCCCACTGAGTTACTACTACAGGTAATTTACTATCTTTAGTTTGGGCCGGATGTAAGGCATTTGTCTTAGAAGGATAGTATGGGGTAGAAAAGTATTGACCCCAAATTTGATAATTATCTGTTGAATATTGATCAGCAACAATTAAAGATGCTGAAATTGCATATTTTTTTTGCATGTAATCCAGGGAATAACTATCTATCCACCAAGCTCCAACAGAGGTCGGATAAAATCCAAAAACTTCATTAAAACGAGAAAATGCTGAATCTATCAATTTCTCCCTTTCTCCTCTTTCATAGCCGGTTAAAAAAGCACTTCCTGCAGCATGCCAATTTTCCCCCTTCCGATATTCCACACCCGCCGCCTTCGTCCAACTTGGAGTAACTTCCAAAAATAATCCCTTTTCATCATTTGATTTTTTTAAAGCATCTATAATTTTTGTATTACCTAAAGCATCAGCTCTAACCAACCAAGTTGCGCTGACATTAAATCTCTTTAGAATATCCATTTGTCCCAAAACTGCAGTTTCAGGCTGCTGGTCATTCAGCTGCCAAAAATCCTCTCCCCGAATAGGGTTTACAATTGATACAAAAGAATTAGATTTTGCAATAACAGGAAAAGGATACAGAAAAGAAAAAAGTAATAAGAATATCAAAGCAGAAAGCTTAAATTTGGAAAGATTCATTTTCTGAAAATTGATTTCGCCATATTAATAAGCCTGGGTTCAAGCAAAAGAATAATTACGGTGTAAAGAATTATCCCCAAAATAAGAGTTAGAATAACTTGCGTAATTGAAACAGTAAACAAACCCTTGATAATTTGTAGACTAAAACCCGTTAAAACCGCTGCCAACAATGGTTTTCCGGCACTTTGAAAATAATCGATTTTAATATATTTTGAGGCCACTACCATCGCAATAAATGAACTGACACCTACCAGCGTAAAACCAAAAGCAGCACCGTTTAACCCGTAAAGTATTGATAATATCGGAACCGTTATCCAGGTAAGCACAGTCCACATAATCATTAATTTTAAAGTTATAGATATCTTGCCTATTGCGTTCAAAGTATTAGTTAGCGGGGTAGTAACAGCTGCCAAAGCAGAAGTTATACTGATTAAAGCAAGGGCAGTTAAAGCAGGATTCCATTTATTGTATTTAGGAATAATCTCGGTAAGAGAAGGAGCAATTATAATAAGTATTACCAAAGAGGGAAAAACTAAAATAGATATAAACAGAATTGCTTTAGAAACAGCATTTGATAGTTCTTCTCTTTGGTCTTGTAATCTGGAGAACGCAGGAAAAGTCACCTTTATGACTTGGTCCATAACAAAACGCAAAGGAGCATATGCCCATTTTTGAGCCCATCCCAAAAGACCCACCCCGGTTTGTCCTAGAATTCCGCCCAAAAGGATAGTCATACCATCATCTTTAACCATCGCCAAAAGAGCATTAGCTTGGTAAGGAACACCGAATTTGAGTACTGACTCAAACGCGCTTTTCGAAAAAGCGAAACCGGGAAGCCAGGGCGAAATTTTATAAGTTACCAAGAGCCCTGATAAACCCCTGAATAATACGGCAAATGTAAAGCTTGTTACTCCAAACCCCTTCCATGCAAAGAAAACAACGGCGACACTAAAGACTATAGTCTCTACAATTTGAGGTAATACCCACTTATTAAACTCCAGTTTTCTCTCTAAGAGTACATTGGGGATAGTTTTTAATGAAGAGAGAAAAAGAGAAAAAGCTACAGCCCAAAGAAGGTAGATCGCTTTTTGATCCAACTTATAAATATTTTCTATGATTGGTGTCAAAATTAAAACTATAATAAGTATTGATAAAACTAACGCTTGTTGAATAGTAAAGATAGTTTTTAACTCCAACTGGGTCAATTCTCCCTTTTTCTGTATCAAGGCTGCCGCAAAACCAATATCACCAAAATAAGCCAAAAAATTAATTATGGCAGAAACTATAAAGAATACTCCGTACTCTGAAGGTTCAAGGAAAACTGTCAGCAGGGCATTTGCAATAAAGGCAATAAGCTGGATAAGAAAAGTTCTTGCAGTTAAAATCCCAACGCCTTTGATTATCTTTTTTTTTACAGCTTCTGCCGAAGGATTTTCAGTCGGATCGACCTGTTCAACGCTTTCCATCAGTTTATTCCTTTACCATAGTATAAAATCCATTTACGTACTCTGACAAATGATATTAAAAACAAAACCAGGGTCACACCAAACCCAATTAAGGTCATTAAATTAGATAAAGCGCGGATAGGCGTATCGAAAAGCCTTGCCCAAACCGTATGGTTTCCTTTGCCTAAAATAAATGTCATAAGTCCCATATCATTATTTCTATAATCAACTTGTATTTCCGTTCCGTCTACGAAAACCTTCCATTCCGGAAAATAGTACTTAGAAAGACGAATTATCGTATGTGTCCTGGTATCAGTTTTAAAACTTAACCAATTTGTGCCTTCCCTGAAATCAAAAACCCTGCTGTCTCCTGTTAATATCTGATATCTAGAAATTGCGGGCTTTGAAGGTACTTCTTTAACAAAAACAGGTAAATAGTCGGAACGAATAAGCTCTCGTTCAAAAAGAGATGGCAGAAGATAAAAGGATGAGAGCAAAAATGCTAAGAAAAAAGCTGTAATACTAAACCATAAAAATTTCAACTCCCGCCTTATAAGAAAAAATATTAAGATAAATATTAAGGTGATGGGTAAAAAAATAGATATAGAAAAATTATAGGAAATTATTAATAATGCCAGGAATATTGTAACAAATAGAAGATTTTTTAAATTTCCCTGCTCTTCCAGTTTTTTAATAGAATAGAAACTTGCAGCCAAAAACATTAATGCCCACATCTCTCCTATTGGATCTTTAATATAGGATTTAAGCATCAGGTAAGGAACGAAACTATAAAAAAGGGCAACTAAAATGCCTTTCAATTTATTTAGGAATTTATTCGTCAGAAAGTAGATAAAAATAAAAGACCCTATAAAAGATAGCGCAAATATTATTTTAATTGACATGACTAAATTATTTGTTAAAACAAATACTAATTCACCTAAGTAATAGGGGAGCGGGGCATGATAATTAAAAAGAGAGATAGCCTCCAAATCTCTCAGAGACTTAGTTTTTGTAAAGACAAACTCAGATTTTGGAAATATTAGGTCGTCTGGTGTAATTAAGAAATTATATTCTGTTGAAAAATTTAATTCACC
>CAYSNN010000002.1:30076-49386 GCA_964432475.1 uncultured Gammaproteobacteria bacterium | reverse complement strand
ATTCACACAGTAATTTATATGGTTAATTTTTTTCACCCCTTGACTTAATTAGTTATATGTTAAACTAGGCTTAGTTTAATAGAAAAGATGAAGGCGTACGGATACGTATGCTTCATTTTGTTGACTCTGATATCCTCAGAGAAGAATCTGTCCAAGAAAACAGTACCTTAGTGGAAAAGTAAGGCCATCTACTGATGTCAGCAATTACAACAACTGGTGATACAATTGAACGTAAATATTGGAGCAAAGTACAAGCTTTGGCTCCCCAGTTAAATTTAATTCAAATTCAGTTAGATTCTTATAACTGGTTTCTTAAAGAAGGAATTAAAGAGGTTCTTCAAGAGATTTATCCTGTTGAAGATTTTACAGGAAAAAACTGGACCCTGGAACTAGGGTCCTTTTATTTTGGTAAATCAAAATATACCGCCGAACAAGCCAGAGAAAAAGGTGTAACTTTTGATGCTCCTCTGAAGATAGAAGCAATTCTAATCAACAAACAAACAGGACAAAGGAGTAAGCAGGAAGTATTTTTAGGAGATATCCCTCAAATGACTGACAAAGGTACATTTATTATTAATGGCGTAGAGAGGGTTATAATTAATCAACTGGTTCGTTCTCCGGGAGTATTCTTCTCAGCAATCGATGATCCTATAACCGGAAGAAGATTATATTCAGCAGAGATTCGTCCATATAGAGGTTCTTGGTTGGAATTTTCGATTTCAAGAACCGGGGTTTTGACTGCCAAGATTGACAGAAGAAGAAAATTTGCTGCTACCACTTTTCTTAGAGCTTTGGGATTTTCTGAAACTCACGATATTATTGATCTTTTTAAAGATGTCGAGACCGATGATAATAAGTTTATTGAAAATACTTTAGCCAAGGATCCAACTACAAATACAGACGAAGCTTTGCTTGAGATCTTCAGAAAAATGCGTCCCGGAGATCCGGTTGTTTTGGATAATGCAAAGGCTTTACTTGAAGGAATGTTTTTTAATGCAAGACGCTATAATCTGACAAAAGTTGGCCGTTTCAAGATCAATAAAAGACTTAAGCTGGACCTTCCAAACACAGAAGAAAATTGGATTTTGACTAAAACAGATATTATCACCGCATTAAAATATCTTATCAAGTTAAGCATGGGTCAAGGAAAAGTTGATGATATCGATCACTTGGCAAACAGGCGTGTCAGGTGTGCAGGAGAACTGGTACAACAGAACGCCTTTAGAATTGGTATCTTAAGGCTTGAGAGGATTATTAAAGAAAGAATGAGTTTGACTGCTGCTGATCAAGAGGTGACTCCGGGTGGTTTAATCAATGCAAAACCTATCATTGCAGCTATCAATGAATTTTTCCGCTCTTCGCAGCTATCCAGTATTTTGGATCAGGTTAATCCCTTATCTGAGTTAGACCATTTGAGAAGACTATCTGTCATGGGAGCAGGGGGAATCACCCGAGACAGAGCTTCTTTTTCCGTACGCGATATTAATCACTCCCAATATGGAAGGATAGACCCGATCAGATCTCCTGAAGGGCAAAATATTGGACTGGTTACCTATTTGGCACTTTATGCCCGTATTAATGAATATGGATTTTTAGAAACTCCCTATAGAAAGGTGGTTATACAAAAAGATAAAGCCAGAGTGACGGACGATGTAATCTATTTATCAGCAGATGATGAAGAAGATTTCCATATTACCGAAGCAACAGTATCCGTAGATAACAAAGGATATATTATTGAAGAGCGTGTTCCAACCCGTTATCAGGGGACGTTTTATGAAGGAAATGCTTCAGAAATCTCTCTAATTGACATATCTCCTCAACAGATATTTGGTACTTCAGCTTCTCTAATTCCATTTTTGGCAAACGATGATGCTAATCGTGCTCTTATGGGTACTCAGATGCAATGTCAGGCAGTCCCCTTGCTTTGCCCATCTGCTCCAGTTGTAGGAACAGGCATGGAAAGGGTAGTGGCAGATAATATGGGAAGAGTTGTGAGAGCGCCCGAGGATGGAACTGTGACTTCTGCAGATGGTAAGAAGCTGACTTTGAAAACTGCTAAAAACGAATATAAATATGAAATTAAAAAGTTTGTCCATTCTCCACAAGGCACCTGTTATTCTCAAAAACCGGTAGTTGGACCAGGGGTTAAAGTTAAAAAGGGCGATCTTTTAATAGACGGAGCAGCAACTCAAGGCGGAGAACTGGCTTTAGGTCAAAACCTGCTGATTGCTTATATGAGTTTTGAAGGACTAGGATATGAGGATGCGATAGTTATTTCAGATAGGTTAGTTAAAGAAGATCTTTTAACCTCAATTCATATTGAAGAATATGAGGTAGACGTAGTAGAGACCAAACTTGGTCCGGAGGAATTAACTCGTGATATCCCAAATGTTTCCGAAGATGCGCTTGCTAATTTAGATGAACAGGGGTTGATTAGGATAGGCGCAGAGGTTGGGCCAAATGATATTTTAGTTGGAAAGGTTCAACCGAAAGGCGAGACTGAACTAACAGCAGAAGAAAGACTGCTCAGAGCTATTTTCGGTGAAAAAGCAAAAGAGGTAAGAGATACATCACTTCGTATCCCGCACGGCGAGAGAGGGACCGTCATAGGAGTGCAAATTCTTTCAAGAGAAGATGGTGACGAGCTGGATACAGGAACTTTGATGAGAATTAAGGTGAAGGTAGCTCAGATGAGGAAAGTAACAGAAGGAGATAAGTTGGCAGGGAGACATGGAAATAAAGGGGTTATATCAAGAATTGTGCCCATTGCAGATATGCCGTATCTGGAGGATGGTACTCCTGTTGATATTATAATTTCACCTTTATCTGTTCTTTCCAGGATGAATCTGGGCCAACTTTTAGAAACCCATTGGGGTTTTGCAGCTTCAAGATTAGGCTATAAAATTGCAGCTCCGGTATTTGAGAAAATACCTGAGGATAGGTTGATCGAGGAGTTGAAACAAGCAGGTTTGCCGACGGATGGTAAAGTTAGACTGGTAGACGGAAGAACCGGTCAGCCTTTTGATAGGACTATTGTGGTGGGCAAAAACTATATCTTGAAGCTGATTCACATGGTTGAAGAAAAGATTCATGCTCGTTCTACAGGTCCTTACTCACTAGTAACCCAGCAGCCGCTAGGTGGTAAAGCTCAAATGGGTGGTCAAAGGCTGGGGGAGATGGAGGTTTGGGCACTGGAAGCATACGGTGCAGCACATATTTTACAAGAAATGTTGACAATAAAATCAGATGACGTGGTAGGAAGAGCCAAAGCATTTGAGGCAATTGTGAAAGGGATAGATATACCCCAAGCTTTAATTCCGGAGTCTTTTAAGGTATTGGTAAAAGAACTTCAAGCCTTAGGCTTGTTGGTAGAAACTTTAGGTGCAAAGATTGTTCAAGCTCCGGAAGCAGAAGAGAAGCCGGAAGTTATGCAAGAAGTTGCTCAAATGGAACAGGTCTTAGAAGCGACCGGGATAGCTACAGAGCAGGAGTTAGAGTCTGAGGGTAGCAGTTTTGAAGTTATAGATCCCGGTTCAGAAGTGGCTACAGAAGGAAAGAAGGAGACACATGAATGATCTTTTAGATTTTGAATCATTAAAATTAACTGTTGCTTCATCAGAGACTATCAGGAGCTGGTCTTTTGGGGAGGTAACAAAACCGGAAACTATAAACTATAGAACCTTAAAAGCGGAAAAAGATGGACTGTTTTCCGAAAATATCTTCGGACCTACCAAAGATTATGAGTGTTACTGTGGTAAATACAAGAGGATAAGATTTAGGGGAGTAATCTGTGATAAGTGTGGAGTTGAAGTCACTCAGTCAAAAGTAAGGCGTGAAAGAATGGGTCATATTAATTTAGCCTCTCCCGTTGCCCACTCCTGGTTTGTTAAAGGAGCTCCATCCAAATTATCTTTGATCCTGGACATCTCTCCTAAAAATTTGGAAGCAGTCATCTATTTTGCTTCATATTTAGTAATTAATATCGATTCTGCTTCCAAAACAGCTGCTTTAGAAAAGTTAGAAAAAAATCTGCAAGTTAAAATTGATGAATCAAAAGAAGCTCTTGATAAAAATATTAAAGGCCTAGAAGTTCAATTGAAAAAGGATTTGATAGACCTTAAGAAACGGTTGGAGAAAGAAAAGTTTGAACTGGAATCTCAGGAGTTGGAACTTAAAAGCAGACACGAAGTTCAAAAGTTACGAGATAACCAAGTTGTTGAAACAAGCCAATTGGAAAATATCTACAAAGTAGTTTCTGATCTTGTAAAAAGTGTTACTCCACTCAAATTATTATCAGAGGAAGAATATTACAAATTGTCAGAATATGGTGTTTCGGATTTTGTTTCCTTAGGAATGGGAGCGGAGGCAATTTTGGAAGTATTGCAGAAACTGGATTTAGATAAGCTCTCCGCTTCTTTGAGGGAAGAAGTAAGAAAATCCAGCGGCCAAAAGCATATCAAAGCCACAAAGAGACTTAGAGTAGTTGAAGGAATGCGGTCTGCCCAAATTCAGCCGGAATGGTTGGTTTTACGGGTTCTGCCGGTTCTGCCTCCGGATCTTCGTCCTATGGTGCAACTTCCTGGTGGTAGATTTGCAACATCTGATTTAAACGATTTATATAGAAGAGTAATTAATAGAAATAACCGTCTAAATAGGCTAATTAATCTTGGTGCTCCTGAAATAATTTTAAGAAATGAGAAAAGAATGCTTCAGGAAGCTGTTGATAGCTTAATTGATGCATCCAGCAAAACTTCCAGAAGAGGGGGACCGGCAACGGCGCATGTTCTAAGGTCGCTATCTGATATGTTGCGCGGAAAACAGGGAAGATTTAGACAAAATCTTTTAGGAAAGCGTGTAGATTATTCAGGCAGGTCTGTTATTGTAGTAGGGCCAAAATTAAGCCTTGATCAAGTGGGTTTACCAAAGGAAATGGCTTTGGAAATGTTTAAACCGTTTGTATTAAGAGAAATGATTTCAAGAGGTTTAGCCTCGAATGTTAAGGGAGCGAAAAATGTTTTGGAAACTAGACCTCCAGAAGTTTGGGATATTTTAGAAGAAATTATTGAGGGCCATCCCATTTTAATTAACCGTGCTCCAACTTTGCATAGATTAGGAATTCAAGCATTTTTCCCTGTTCTGGTTGACGGTAATGCAATTCAAGTTCATCCTTGTGTTTGTGCCGGGTTTAATGCTGACTTTGATGGAGATCAAATGGCGATCCATATACCGCTTTCCTCAAAAGCTCAAGAAGAGGCCAGAGTGTTGATGATGGCTAGAGAAAACATTTTTGGTCCAGCCAACGCCCAACCAATCACTGTGCCAAATAGAGAGATGGCATTAGGATGTTATTACATTACCTCTATGGTTGAGTCCAACAAAGAGGAGGATATGAAGGCTTTTATTAGTGAAGAAGATGCAATCCGTGCTTACCGCTTAGGCAGGCTTGGTGTGCAGCAAAAAATCAGAGTCAAAATAGCTAAGGAGGTGCTTGAAACTTCTGTTGGAAGAATACTTTTCAATCAGGTGCTCCCGCCGCAAATGAGGTTTTTAAATACAGTGGTTAAAGGAGTGACTATAAGAGATATTATCCTAAAAGCTATGGAGACTTTAGATAAAGATGCTGTAACGGCGTTGATAGATAATATTAAATCTATCGGATTCTGGGGAGCAACGATCGCAGGAGTTTCAATATCTATATTTGATGCCAGGATTGTGCCTGATAAGCAAAAGTATCTTGATGAAGCAGAAGCCGAGATTCAAAAGATTGAAGGTAATGTAGTAAAAGGTCTGATTACCCCACAAGAGAAGTCACAGCTGTCTCAAATGGTTTGGATTAAAACAACAGAAGACCTGGCTGCAGCAACTTGGGATTTCTTAGGTGTAGACAACCCGATCCGGATGATGGTGGAGGCTGGAGCAAGAGGATCAAGAGATCAAGCTAAACAGCTTTCTGCCATGAGAGGTTTATCAACAGATCCAACAGGAAAGATTGTAGAATTACCTACTAAATCAAATTATAGACAAGGCCTCTCTGTTTTCGAATACTTTACTTCAGCCCGGGGAGCCAGAAAAGGTGTGGCCGATAAAGCGCTGAAAACGGCTGATGCAGGGTATCTGACAAGAAGATTAGTAGATGTCGCGCACGATGTAATTGTCAGAATGGTAGACTGTGGGACTTCAGAAGGTTTGGAGTATGATATTTCAAAAAGTAATTTCAATAATGCTCGGGAGAAACTTTTAGGACGGATGATTCTTGAAGATATTAAGGAACCGGGTAGTCGTAAAGTGTTAGTTAAGACAGGGATTCTTCTAACAGAAGAGGTACTCCAGCAGATACTAAAGGCATCTATCCGGATAGTGTTAGCCAGGTCTCCTTTAACCTGTGAAGCAAAATACGGGATTTGTAGCTATTGTTACGGATTCGATCTGACCACAAGAGAGGTAGTGAAGATCGGAACACCTGTTGGGGTTGTAGCAGCTCAAGCTATTGGTGAGCCTGGAACACAACTTACAATGCGTACCTTCCATACCGGAGGTATTGTCGGTTTGGATATTACTCAAGGCTTACCAAGGGTAGAAGAACTTTTTGAAGCAAGAACTCCCAAGATCGTAGCCCCAATGGCTGAAATTGCCGGTAAAGTTTCTATACTGGAAACAGAACTTGGTACAAGAATAAGAGTCAAAACCACCCAAAAACCTCATGAAGAGAGAGAATATGTTATTCCCGCAACATCTACACTTGTAGTTGAAGAAGGACAGCTTATAGATGCCGGTACTATTTTAGCTACAGGTCATATAGATGTAAAAGAGACCTTACGTATCCAGGGTTTGCGGGCTGCTCAAAGATATATTGTTGACGAAGTACGCTCAGTTTATGAATCTCAAGGTGTACCTATTAATGAGAAGCATTTTGAGGTGATTGTCAGGAAGATGTCTGATAAAGTTAGAGTTGAATCCCAAGGTGATACCAATCTCTTGCCGGGTGAGATTATTGATAAACTTAGATTTGAAAATGAAAATAGAAGGGTTTTGGCAGGCGGAGGAGAACCGGCAACTGCGGAAGTAATAGTACTGGGTATTACCCGGGCATCGCTGCAAACAGAGAGCTTCTTATCTGCTGCATCTTTCCAGGAAACTACCTCTGTTTTGTCTGATGCGGCAATCTCAGGTAAGGTTGATAAGCTGATTGGACTTAAAGAAAATGTTATAATTGGCCGGCTTATCCCGACGAGTATAGACAGAGCTAAGATAGAAAGTTAACCACCATGCCGACAATAAATCAGTTAGTCAGAAAAGGTAGAAAAAAGATTTCTAAAAAGATTAAAGCTACAGCATTGCGTCGTAGCTTTAATGCCAAAGACAGACGTTTTGTGCAGACTTTTAGCCCTCAAAAACGGGGTGTTGTGACACTGGTTAAAACAATGACTCCTAAAAAACCAAACTCTGCTTTAAGGAAAGTAGCCAGAGTGAGGCTTTCAAACAGGACTGAAGTAACAGCATATATTCAGGGTGAAGGACATAGTTTAGCAGAGCACGGGATAGTATTGGTAAGAGGCGGCAGGGTTAAGGACTTACCGGGTGTTAAGTACCATTTAGTGAGAGGTAAGCTTGATTTAGCTGGAGTTGTTGGTAGAAAAAGAGGGAGATCAAGATATGGAACCAAAAAAGGCGGAGGCGGACCAGCCCCAAGACCTGCCCGTCCGGTAGGCGGGACTGCGGCGCAACCCACACCAACAGCAGGAGGGGTATAATCTATGCGAAGTAAGAAAGCACCTAAAAGATTACTACCGCCTGACCCAATATATGGATCAAGGCTGGTAACACGATTTATAAATAAAGTCATGGCAGACGGCAAGAGATCTACAGCTCAAGGTTTGGTTTACTCTGCATTAGAACAGATTCGGGAATCGTCAAAGCAAGACCCGGTAGCAGTATTTGAGAAAGCCATACAAAATGTTTCTCCTAAAATGGAAGTTAGACCAAGAAGGGTCGGTGGAGCATCATATCAGGTTCCTGTAGAAGTTAGAGGAGATAGGAAAGAAGCCTTAGCTATAAGATGGATTTTAGCTGCAGCAAGATCCAAATCCAACACTCAGTTTCATAGCTTTGCTCAAAAATTAGCAGCAGAACTGATGGATGCAGCAAATAATGCTGGTGTTGCCATTAAGAAAAGAGATGATACTCAAAAAGTTGCAGCTGCCAATCGTGCATTTTCTCACTTTCGTTGGTAACTCTTTGGTTAAATGGTTACTATAATTTTTGAAAGCCACAGTACAACTTTTGATAATGAATCTTATCTTGCTTCCGGGCACAACGATGTAGACCTATCACCTATGGGTATTCAACAAGCTAAAGAGTTGGGAGAACGTTATAAAGACGAGTATTTTGATGCTATTTTTTGTTCTGACTTGCGAAGATCGTACAAAACAGCAGAACTTGCTTTTAGGGATAGATTTCCAATTATTAAAGATAAAAGATTAAGAGAATGTGACTATGGAGATTTAACTCAGCATCCATCTAAAGGAGTTGATGCAGAAAAACCGAAGAGAATAAATACCCCATTTCCTAATGGAGAAAGTTATGAGCAGACTTCAAAAAGAATGAAGGAATTTCTAGATGATTTAAGACAAAAATATCACGGCCGTACAATAAATGTCCTAATTATTGGACATCGAGCTACACAATATGGACTGGAACATTGGATAAATGGGGTAGATTTAAAGACTTTATTAACTACCCCATTCAAATGGCAGCCTGGGTGGGAATATGAATGGCCTTGAAATTGTAAACTTAAGTGATACAATTTATTTATGGCAGTAGGAGAGTTTGAACAAAAAACAACTCCAGGTTCTTTGAACAGACTAGGCAAGCTAGGAGTTTTGGGTGATCCAGGTAAAATGGAGGCACTTTTACGAATGCCTCCATCGTCACTAGCAGTACTACTGAGCGATCCAGTAAAAAGAGCTACGGATCCAGGAGTATCTGCTAGAATTGTAGATACTCAATTTCTTTCTCCTGCTGCTTGAAGAAAATATTTTCTATTTGACTTTTGAGGGTGAATTGACTAATATTTACAAGGTGACCTCCCAAATTGAGGGAGGTTTTTTTGATTATGGACAACAAATTAAGATTGGAAAAACTGCAAATGTGGAAGGATACTTTAAAACAGCTGGAAATGCAGTTGGGGGTTATCCTGGCCAAAAAAGGCGAAGCAGCCCAGGAAGGCGATCTGTCTGAAAATGCTGCTTATACTATGGCTATAGAGGATGCAGATACAACCAGAGTGAGGATTGAAGAGGTAAAAAAGATTATAAGAGCATTGGAGGCGGGGAAATAATGGCTGTACAAAAGACTAAAAGGGACTTTCCCTTAGATAGAATCCGAAATATAGGAATTATTGCTCATATAGATGCCGGCAAAACCACTACCACAGAACGTATTTTATTCTATACAGGCAGAACTTATAAAATAGGTGATATTGACGAGGGTACTACAACAACCGACTGGATGGAGCAGGAAAAAGAGCGTGGTATTACCATTGTTTCTGCAGCCATTACCACTTTTTGGATTCCTAAAATAGGTCCCTACAAGGATATAGAAACCAGAATTAACTTAATTGATACCCCGGGCCACGTTGATTTTACAGCAGAAGTAGAAAGATCTCTTCGCGTACTAGACGGAGGAGTAATTGTATTAGATAGCGCTTCAGGTGTCCAATCTCAAACAGAAACCGTCTGGAGGCAAGCTAACAAATACAAAGTTCCCTTGATTGCTTTTGCCAATAAAATGGATGTAATTGGTGCGGACTTTTTAGGTACAATCCAGTCTGCCAGAGATAGATTAGGAGCAAATGCTCTCCCTTATAACTTACCAATAGGTAAGGAAAATGACTTTAAAGGAGTGATAGATTTACTGACTAAAAAAGCTTATATCTGGGAAGGCGATGAAACAGGAGCTAAATTCCATGAAGTAGAGATTCCTCAAGACATGGTCTCGGAGGTAGAAAAACACCGAGAAAAGTTAGTGGAAGAAATTGCCGGGACTGATGATGTATTAATGGAAAAATACTTAAATGGACAGGAAATCAGCGTTGAAGAATTGAAAAAAGCTTTACGTAAGGCTGTCATTGAAAATAAAATCGTGCCTGTTTTGGCAGGATCATCTCTTCGGAACAAGGGTGTTCAGCCAATGCTTGACTGTGTTGTTGAATACCTGCCTTCCCCGCAGGATATAGCAGAAGTTACAGGCCAAAATTTTAAAACCGGAGAAGAAGAAATCCGAAAAGCAGACCCCAACGCGCCTTTGGCTGCACTCGCTTTTAAGATTCAAGTTGACCCACACGTTGGAAAACTGACTTATATCAGGGTTTATTCCGGCACTTTGCAAAGCGGCTCTTATGTTTATAACTCCACAAAACAAATTAAGGAAAGAGTCGGAAGGCTTCTCTTAATGCATGCAAATGACAGAGAAGAGATTGAGGAAAGCTATGCAGGAGAGATAGTCGCCGCAGTAGGACTTAAGGATACTATCACCGGAGACACGCTTTGTGCTGAAGAATCACCAATAATTCTAGAATCAATCTCTTTCCCGGATCCGGTTATCTCTTTGGCAATCGAACCAAAAACTAAATCTGATCAGGAAAAGTTAGGTTACGCCCTACAGAGACTTTCAGAAGAAGATCCCACTTTTAGAGTAAAGAGTGATCAGGAAACAGGACAAACGATTATTGCCGGTATGGGTGAGCTGCAGCTTGAAGTTTTAGTAGATCGAATGAAGAGAGAGTTTAAGGTTGAGGCTAATGTTGGCCAGCCACAGGTTGCATATAAGGAGACTATTACCAAGCCTGCAGAAGGTGAAGGTAAGTATATCCGCCAAACAGGTGGTAGAGGTCAATACGGTCACTGCTTACTGAGAATTGAGCCGTTGTCCAGAGGGCAAGGGAGAGAGTTTGTTTCTGAAATTGTTGGTGGAGCGATTCCAAGAGAATTTATTCCGCCGATTGAAAAGGGAGTTATTGAGAAAGAAGATACCGGGATTTTAGCAGGCTATCCTGTGACTGATATTAAGGTTGTGGTTTTCGATGGATCTTTCCATGATGTGGATTCATCTGAGGTGGCATTTAAAATTGCAGCATCTTTAGGTCTTTCTGAGGCTGCCAAAAAAGCTGATATGATCCTTCTTGAGCCGATCATGAAGGTGGAGGTGACAACTCCCGATGAATTTTTAGGAGAAATAATAGGTGATTTGTCTGCGAAAAGGGCTCAAATTTTATCATCTGAAACAAAAGGAAATGCCAGGGTAATTTTGGCATTAGTACCTTTGGCAGAAATGCACGGATATGCAACAGCAATAAGAAGTATGTCACAGGGCCGTGCTACATATTATATGGAAGCAGATCATTACGAACCGGTGCCAAGTAATATTACTGCCAAGATTGTTGAATCCTCAGGATTTACTGGTAGAGTTGAGCATTAAATTTATATACTTCCCTATTGCAATTTTTTATAAGGTATTGTATATTTAATTCAACCAGCTGAGAAAGGGCTGGATTTTCTTGGCTTAAGTATTATACTGGACAAAGCCAAAAAAATCTGTTAAATTAGAATACAATAAAACAAAATGGCAGACGTAACAAAATTTGATAGAAGTAAACCACACGTAAATATTGGAACCATGGGTCATGTTGACCATGGCAAGACTACCTTAACTGCTGCAATAACTAATGTTTTAGCTGCAAAAGGATTGGCAGAGAAAAGATCTGTTGACCAAATTGACAATGCCCCGGAAGAAAAAGCCCGCGGTATTACCATCAATATTTCCCATCAAGAATATCAGACAGAGAAAAGACACTATGCTCATATCGACATGCCGGGTCATGCTGATTATATTAAAAACATGATTACCGGTGCTGCTCAAACAGATGGAGCAATTTTAGTTGTTTCTGCTCCGGATGGTCCCATGCCTCAAACCAGAGAGCATTTACTGCTTGCCCGCCAGGTTGGAGTTCCTGCAATCGTAGTATTTTTGAATAAAGTTGACATGGTAGATGATCCAGAGCTTTTGGATTTGGTGGAAGAAGAAGTCAGAGATTTGCTTAAGAAATACGAATACGACCCACAGTCTCCAATAATTAGGGGATCTGCTAAGAAAGCGTTGGAAGGTGATCCGGAATCTGTTAAAGCCGTTGAAGAATTAATGGCAAAAGTTGATGAATGGATTCCAACTCCTGTCAGAGACAAAGACAAACCCTTCTTGATGGCTGTGGAAGATGTGTTCTCTATTAAAGGTCGTGGTACTGTAGTAACCGGAAGGATTGAAAGAGGAGTTGTAAAGGTCAACGAGGAAATAGAAATAGTCGGTATTAGACCTACCAAAAAGAGTGTTGTAACAGGTATTGAGATGTTCCAT
The DNA here is from genome assembly GCA_964432475.1 of uncultured Gammaproteobacteria bacterium. Lineage (GTDB taxonomy): Bacteria > Patescibacteriota > Microgenomatia > Daviesbacterales > UBA10151 > CAYSNN01. Next base: position 36,978 of record CAYSNN010000002.1, on the reverse strand, counting down.
AAATTACTTGATCAGGGTGAGGCTGGAGACAATGCCGGAATCTTGCTTCGGGGAATTGAAAAGGATGATGTAGAGCGAGGTCAGGTTTTAGCCAAACCTGGTTCGATTACTCCTCATTCTAAGTTTGAAGCAGAAGTCTATGTTTTGTCTAAAGAAGAAGGTGGAAGACATACCCCATTTTTCAAAGGTTACAGACCACAATTTTACGTTAGAACAACAGATGTGACAGGTTCAGTTGAACTCGCAGCAGGGGTGGAGATGGCCATGCCGGGAGATACTGTTAAAATAACCGGAGAATTAATTACTCCTGTTGCCATGGAGGAAGGTTTGAGATTTGCTGTTCGAGAAGGTGGAAAAACTGTTGGAGCCGGAGTTATTACTAAAATTCTAGCTTAAAACTTTTAGGTTTAACTTAGAGGCGAAAGCCTCTTTTTTTGTGGGTTGATAGAAAAAGTGTTACAATTGCACGTTGAAAGGGAAATAAAGACTGAATGCCAAGAGGTAGAATTCGTGTAAAATTGAAAAGTTTTGACCACAGAGTGTTAGATAACACCTGTGAATCCCTATTGGATACAGCCCTAAGAACCGGCGCTAAAATTGTTGGCCCGATCCCCCTTCCTACAAAAACCGAAAGAATTACTGTTTTAAAGTCCCCGCATACAGACAAAAACGCCCGAGAAGCATTTGAAATAAAAACCCACAAAAGAGTAATTGATATTGTTGAACCCACCCAAAAAACTATTGACTCCCTAATGCATCTTGAGATCCCAGCAGGAGTTGATATTGAAGTAAAGATGTAGTCGCTGTTATAATCTTCTTGTGGTTATCCCCTTTAGGAATAAATTTATTAAAGTATTTCTTTCATCTTATTGGTAAGTATATATTGGTTCCCATAACCATTGTGGCTTATGGTCTGTACACATGGAGCCATTACCTTCTTGCTAAGGCTAAAGGGTACAGTGGCTGGTTGGTGTTGCTAGCACTAATAAGTACCATTGGTCTTGCTATAATTTTTCTTCTTCCAGATAGAAGAAAGTAGATTGAGTTTTCAACATGCATCGACTGGTCTTCCGCCAATAGGTTACAATAAATCGCTCCAGCGACTGATTGTAACCATGATATGATTTTTTTGAAAGGCTTAGATATAGATTTCGCTGCTGCTTGCAATTGAGGCTAAGCTTTGCTACAATTTCCTCACATGATCAAGTCAGGTTAAATTGTTTAACCTAAAATTTCAGTAGATCGCGCGTCGCGAATCGATACGGCGGTTTGATAAGCGAAATACTGAGTGAGATCCTGAGAGTAGTCGAAGGACTCACTCTTTTTTGTGCTTATGATAAACACTTTACTTGGAATAAAAAAACAAATGACTAGTACTTATGATGCTCGTGGAAGACGGGTAGGGGCAACTATTATTCAAGTAGACCCAAACTTTGTAACACAAGTTAAAACAACTGACGGTAAAGATGGGTATGATGCAGTACAAGTAGGAATGGGTAACAAGAAAAGTGTTAAAAAACCTCAAATTGGCCATGCGAAAAAAATGGGAGTTGATAAAAAATTACGCTGGTTTAAAGAAGTTAGAATTAAGAAGCTATCCGGCAATCTTAATCTCCAAAATATTGCCCAACCTAGTTTAGAAAATGTAGAACCTGGACAAGAGATAAACTTGAACCAGGTTTTTTCTATTGGAGATGCTGTTAAGGCAACAGGCATTTCTAAAGGAAAAGGGTTCCAGGGTGGCGTCCGGCGTCACGGGTTTCACGGTGGTCCCAAAACTCATGGTCAGTCAGACAGACATCGGGCTCCGGGTTCAATTGGTTCAGGGACTACTCCGGGAAGAGTTTATAAAGGCAAGAGGATGGCGGGTCATATGGGAAGTATAGGGGTTAGTGTAAAAAACTTGGAAGTTGTTGAGCTTAATAAAACTAAAAACTTACTTATAGTTAAAGGTGGTATTCCTGGCTCTATAAATAGTTTAGTTATGATTACTAAACTGGGTAGAATTAAGGGTTATACACCTCCACCTGAAGAGAAACCGGAAGAAGAGGAAGAAGTTAAGGAAGCACCAGCAGAAGGAGGAGAGAATGCCAGTCAGTAAGTCAAAACTCAAAACTCAAAAGTCAAAAGTTCAAACCAAAAGCGAGAAAGCGACTGGATTATCTATACCAGTTTATTCTCTAGCTGGGAGAGCAAGCGGTACACTCGCTTTACCAAAAGAAGTTTTTGGACAAAAGGTGAATAAGGAGTTGCTTGCTCAAGCAGTTAGAGTATATACAACCAATCAAAAAAAATTGCTGGCTAACACTAAAACCAGAGGCGAAGTTGAAGGTTCTACAGCTAAAATTTACCGTCAAAAAGGAACAGGCCGGGCAAGGCACGGCGCAGTAAGAGCGCCAATTTTTGTAGGCGGAGGGATAGTTTTTGGACCTAAATTTAGAAAGGTTAGACTGGATTTACCAAAGAAGATGAAAAAAAGTGCTTTGATGTCAGCACTATCATCTAAGGCTTTGGATAAAAGCGTAATGGGGGTTTCAGGTATTGAAAAGGCTGCGGGTAAAACTAAGGAAATTGTCCGGCTTCTAAATAAGATCGCCGGAGAGGAAAAGAAATTAACAAGCACCCTCATTGTAACCGCAGAGAAAACAGACAATGTGGTCAGAGCGGTCAGGAATATTCCATCAGTTACTTCTTTACCGGCCAACCTACTTAATGCGTATGAAGTTTTAAAGCATGATTTGTTGTTAATAACAAAAGAGGCGGTAGAAAAGTTAGGAAAAAAGGAGATTAAATGATAGTTTTAAGGCGACCGATCATTACTGAAAAATCCATGAAGCTGGCTCAAGCCGGTTTATACACTTTCGAAGTAGATAAAGATGCAACCAAGCTCCGAATTGGCAAAGTAGTAGCTGATAAATTCGATGTTAAAGTAATAGGAGTGAAAATTGTAAATGTAAAAGGAAAAACAAAATCACAAAGAAAGGTAAGGAAGGTTTACAAAACTTCCGGTTTTAAGAAAGCTTTAGTGCAGGTTGGTAAAGGCGAGAAGATTGTTATCTTTGAGACTCCGAAAGAAGAGGTTACAGTTACCACAGCAGAGGGCGAACCTATAAAATTAAAAGAGAAAAAAGATTTTTTGGGCAGGACCAAAGTTAAGGTAGAAAAAACAGCAGTAGGGGCTGCTCCTACAACTCAAAGAAAGGTAATAACAGGTAAATAATCATGAAAAACCTTAAAAAGTTATTGAAAAAGCATTCTGGTAGAACAGCAGGGGGCATGGTAACTGTCAGAGGTCAAGGCGGCAGGCATAAGAGATATTATAGAGAGATTGATTTTAAGCGGGATAAATTCGGGGTAGAAGGAGAAGTCGTAGGACTTGAGTATGATCCAAACAGAAATGTCACTGTTGCTTTGGTCAAGTATGCGGATGGAGAGTATAGGTATATTTTAGCGCCAAAAGATTTGAAGTTAGAAGATAGGGTTGTGTCTGCAGACAAGGTAGAAATTAAGGCAGGTAACGCCATGAAATTAAAAAACATAACAATCGGCACTTTAGTGCATAATGTAGAGTTAGTACCGGGAAAAGGAGGACAGATAGGTAGAAGTGCCGGAGTAGGATTACAACTTTTGGCAAAAGAAGGTGGATTTGCCCATTTGAAATTAGCCTCAGGAGAGGTTAGAATGGTACCTTTGGAATCACTGGCATCGATTGGGGTATTAGGAAATGAGGATATGAAACAAAGAGTCATAGGTAAGGCCGGAAGATCCCGTCATATGGGGATTAAGCCTACAGTTAGGGGAGTTGCCCAAGATCCTGATTCTCATCCTCATGGTGGAGGAGAAGGCCGTTCAGGAATAGGCAGGAAAAAGCCTATGACAAAATATGGCAGACCCGCTGTTGGGAAAACCAGAAATAAGCATAAATATTCTAATAAGTTTATTTTGAAAAGAAGAAAGTAAAAGATATGGCAAGATCAACTAGAAAAGGACCGTTTATTGATGAAAAGTTAATGCAGAAAGTGCTTAAGCAAAAAGGCGGAGGAGGAGCAAAGTCCCCTATTAAAACTTGGGCCAGACGCTCACAGATCCCACCTGAATTTGTAGGGCATACTTTTTTGGTGCACCAGGGTAAAAATTTTATAACAGTATTTGTATCTGAGTCTATGGTTGGACATAGACTGGGTGAGTTTGCGCCAACCAGGAGATTTCACGGTCATGGAAAGGTGACAGAAAAATCTACTGCAAAAACTTAAGATACTTATGGAAATACAGACTATACAACGATATATACATACTTCACCCCGCAAATTGCGGCTGGTAGCTGATATGGTGAGAAAAATGGAGCCTATACGTGCTTTAGATGTTTTGCGTGTAACACCAAAATACGCAGCTAAAGACTTAATTAAGGCTTTGGAAACAGTATTGGCTAATGCGCGTCAGGCCGGTTTAGACACTGAAAAAGTAGGTTTTAAAAAGATTGAAATAGATGAGAGTATGAAAATGCGCCGTTTTAGAGCCGGAACAAGAGGAAGAGTCAGGCCGTATAAGAGAAGAATGGCACACATAAAAATAGTTTTGAGTGATGAATTGTCAGATAAGAGTCGTCAGATTGAAAACAAACAAGTTAAAAAAGAGAAGGGAGAAAAGTCTGAAAGCTGATCGCTGAAGACTGATAGCTAATTTCATGGGACAAAAAGTACATCCGGTTGGTTTTAGAATTGGAACATCAGCTACTTGGAAGTCACGCTGGTTTGCAAAAGGCGACAAATATAGGCAATTTGTTTTAGAGGATATAAAGATTAGAGATCTTTTGATGAAGAAGCTGCGGCCGGCGGGTATTCAGTCTGTTGAAATAGAAAGAGCTGTAAATAAACTGAAGGTTATAATCTATGTTTCTCGACCCGGAGTTTTAATTGGACGGGGAGGAAGTGGTTTAACTGAGGTTAAAAAGTTTTTGATGAAGGAATTAGGTATCAAAAACGAGAATAGCTTAGAGATTGCTCCAATGGAATTAAAATCAGCAGATTTATCATCCTATCTTGTTGCACAATCAGTTGCCGAACAGCTTGCTAAAAGATTACCTGCACAAAGGGTGATGAATCAAGCGATAGATCGTGTAATGAGGTCCGGAGCAAAAGGAGTAAGAGTAGTTTTGTCCGGTAGAATTGGTGGGGCAGAGATCGCCAGACGCGAATGGAAAGCTGCCGGAACAATGCCTTTACACACATTAAGAGCAAATATAGATTTTACAGTTTATCCGGCTCTAACAAAGTCCGGATATGTAGGTGTAAAAGTTTGGATTAACAAGGGGGAGGTAGAAATCTAATGGCACTTCTACAACCTAAAAGGACTAAACATAGAAAAGTATTTAGGGGCAAAAGAGGCGGAGTTGCCACCAGAGGAAATGCCCTAGCTTTTGGAACCTTTGGCTTAAAAGCCATGGCAGCCGGTTGGATTACCGCCAGGCAAATCGAGTCAGCGCGTCGTGCTATGGCACACTACACACAAAGGGGTGGACGTATTTGGATAAGGATCTTTCCGGATAAGTCTATTACCAAGCATCCGGCAGAGTCCAGAATGGGTTCTGGCAAGGGTGATGTAGAAGGGTATGTTGCTGTTGTTAAACCGGGACAATTAATATTTGAAATGGGTGCAGTGACAGAAAGCATTGCTCAAGAAGCACTAAGACTAGCTTCTCATAAATTGCCATTGGATACTAAGTTTGTGGAGAAATTATGAAAAAGACAGAATTAACACAGATGAAAGGATTAGATGTTAAAGAGCTGGCAGGAAAAGCTGGTGATTTAAAAAAGGAGATAGCAAATTTGGTAATGGACAAAAATATGAAAAAGTTAAAGGATCTAAAATCTATATCTAAAAAAAGAAAAGCTTTAGCACAAGTTTTAACGATTCTGGGACAAAAAGAACAGCTTGGAAAATTAGAGACTGAGACACAAAAGGAAAAGATATGATTGGACGTGTAGTATCAAAAAAATTAAAAAATACAGCAACTGTTTTAGTAGAAAGAGTGGCTATGCACCCGCTCTATAAAAAAACTTATGTTCAAAGTAAGAAGTATTTGGTTGATGACTTAGTAGATGTAAAGATGGGAGATATAGTTGATATAGTGAAGTGTAGACCAATATCTAAACTTAAGAGTTGGAAAATCACCAAAGTCTTAGGCAAGAGTTTTGCAGAAATTGCAGAAGAGAATTTGAAAAAGCATGCAGAAGAGGTGATTTCGGAAGTGATGCCGGAGGAGAAAGAGATTGAAGAGCCCTCAGTCGTCAGCCCTCAGACAGAAAAAGAAGCAGGCGAAAAGAAGCCAAGAAAAAAGAAAGGAAAGTCTGATAGCTGAAGGCTGACGACTAATATAAAATGGTACAGCACAGAACAAGGTTAACAGTTGCAGATAATAGCGGAGCAAAATCTTTACAGGTGATTCAGCCGCTTGGCGGTTCCGGCAAAAGAAAGGCAACCTTAGGTCAGATTGTAGTGGGAGTCGTTAAAGGGGCTAATCCTAACGGTCAGGTCAAAGATCATGAGGTCGTTAAGATAGTGATTGTAAGGTGTAAAAAAGAATCAAGACGAGATGACGGTTCTTATATAAAATTTGACGATAATGCAGGGGTTGTGATAGACAGTGACAGGAATCTGCGTGCAACCCGTATCTTTGGTCCAATTGCCAGAGAAGTCAGAGACGCCGGATATTCAAAAATAGTTTCTCTTGCTCAGGAGGTATGGTGAAGGAGAGAGTATGAAGATAAAAAAGGGAGACAAAGTAAAAATAATACTGGGTAAAGATAGGGGAAAGGATGGAAAAGTTGAGTATGCTAGGGCAGCTGACGGAAAGGTTTTTGTAAGCGGGGTTAATCTTTACAAAAGGCATGTCAGGAAGATGC
>CAYSNN010000002.1:11218-29976 GCA_964432475.1 uncultured Gammaproteobacteria bacterium | reverse complement strand
GCAAGGTATTGAGGGAGGTATTATTGATATTCCAAAGCCTCTGGATGTTTCAAACGTTGCTCTGGTTTGCCCAAACTGTAATAAGATGACCAGGATAGGTTTTAAACAAGAGGGAAACACAAAGGTCAGAGTATGTAAGAAGTGTCAAAAGGAAATAAAATGAATAGATTAAAAGAAAAATATATTAGTGAGATACAAGCAAAGTTAAAGCAGGAGTTAGGGTTAAAAAATAGCTTGGCAGTACCCCGTTTGGAAAAAGTTGTAATTAGTGTGGGACTTGGAGAAGCAAAAGAAAATGCCGGGGTTTTAGACAAAGTCAAAGTTTACTTGTCGGCCTTGGCCGGTCAAAAGCCGGTTGTTACTTTTGCAAAAAAATCTATAGCAACATTTAAAGTGGCCAAAGGTCAGCCCATCGGAATGATGGTAACTTTAAGAGGAGATAGAATGTATGCTTTCTTAGATAAGCTAATCAGTGTTGCCTTACCTAAGGTAAGGGATTTTAAAGGAATCTCGGCTAATTCGTTTGATAGTTTTGGGAATTTAAATATCGGTTTAAAGGAGCAAACAATTTTTCCTGAAGTAGATTATAAAACAGTAGATAAACATAGGGGTTTGGCAGTGACTATTACAACAACTGCCAAAACCCGCGAGGAAGGCAAGAAACTTTTGGAAAACATGGGAATACCATTTAGGAGCAATTAAGATGGCTAAAGTATCAAATATTGTTAAAGTAAAATTTAAATATGAAGTTCAAAAGAAAAACAGATGTCTAAGATGCGGAAGAGCACGGAGTTATATAGGAAAATTTGGGCTTTGCAGGTTGTGTTTTAGGGAGTTAGCACACTTAGGATTACTTCCGGGTGTAAAGAAAGCGAGTTGGTAATATGAATGATCCGGTAGCAGATGCATTAATTAGGATAAAAAATGGTTATTCGGCAGGTATTCAATCGGTTAGTATCAAGTACTCAAAACTAACGCTGAATTTGATGAATCTTCTAAAAGAAGAGGGGTATTTGCAATCTGTTGAGCAAAAGGATCGAGAAATCATGGTGTTACTCAAATATAACGCAAGAAAACCGGCAATGAGTGACGTTAAAAGAATTTCTAAGCCTTCTTTACGTGTTTACAAAGGAGTCACCGGATTGCCTTATGTGTTAAACGGTTTGGGTATTGCTGTAATTTCTACGCCTAAAGGCATTATGACTGACAAAAAAGCAAGAAAACTTAAAGTAGGAGGGGAGGTTTTAGCGTTTGTTTGGTAACTTACGCTTATAAATATTATGTCCAGAGTGGGAAACTCACCAGTATCAATACCAACTGGCGTAACAGTAGAAAGAACTGATCAGACAGTTAGTGTCTCCGGGCCAAAAGGCGCGCTGAAGTTAGACTTAATGCCTGAGGTGTCACTAGAGATGGAAGGAGACAAAATTATAGTTAAAAGAAAAAACGATTTAAAAAAGTCCCGCGCCCTGCATGGTTTGATCAGAAATTTATTGTCTAATATGGTTTATGGGGTGACTCAGGGTTGGAGTAAAAATTTAGAGCTTGTTGGAGTAGGTTTCAGAGCGCAGGTAAATAGTGGTAAATTGGTGTTAAATATCGGTTATTCTCACTCTGTAGAGATTGAGGCAAAAGAGGGGATAGTTTTTGAGGTTACAGATAATACAAAAATAAAGGTATCGGGAATTGATAAGCAATTGGTAGGTCAAATGGCAGCAAATATTAAAAAGGTTAGACCTCCGGATGTATACAAGGGTAAAGGTATTAGGTATCAGGGCGAATATATCAGAAAGAAGGTAGGAAAGAGCGCTAAGGTTGGTGCAGCCGGAGGAGCAAAGTAATCTATATGAATAAAAACTCAAGAGTTAGAAAACATAAAAAAGTTAGAAAGAGTATAGTGGGGATATCTGGTAAACCCCGATTGTCTGTTTTTAGGTCTAATAAGAGTATTTATGCTCAGATAATAGATGATAGTAAAGGTAAGACATTAGCCGCTGCATCAGATTTAAAAGAGAGTGGAACAAAGCTGGAAAAAGCATATAAAGTAGGAAAAAGTCTGGCAACTACAGCATTAAAAAATAAAATTACTACTGTAGTTTTTGATAGAGGCGGATTTTTATATCAGGGAAGAGTTGAACAGCTGGCAAAAGGAGCAAGAGAAGGGGGGCTAAAGTTTTAGTAAATAAAAATGCAAAACACAAGATTTAATAGAAGCAACCCAAGCAGTAGAAACAGTCAACAGGTAGAATCGGAATTTTTTGAAAAAGTGGTGCAAGTTAACCGTGTTTCAAAAAAGACTCAGGGTGGAGACAAGAGATCGTTATCCGTATTGGTGGTAGTTGGTGACAGGAAAGGAAGGGTTGGGGTTGGTTTAGGAAAAGCTGTAGAAGTCCAGTCTGCCGTAAGGAAAGCAACAGCTTATGCAAAGAAGCACTTAATTAATATACCCTTAAAAGGCAGGACTATCCCCCACCCTATTTTAGTAAAATACGGAGCTGCGCGGGTGCTACTCAAACCTGCACCTTTGGGAACCGGGGTTATTGCTGGAGGAGCAGTTCGGGTGGTAGTAGAAGCAGCAGGTATTCATGATGTCGTGTCGAAATCCTTAGGGACGGAAAATAAAGCGTCAAACGTATATGCAACAATGCAAGCATTGAGTCAGTTAAGAAAATTATAGAGGTAAAATCAAAATGAAACTACACCAGTTAGTAAAAGTAAAAACAAAAACAAAAAAAAGATTAGGTAGAGGAATCGGTTCAGGTTTAGGAAAAACTGCAGGAAGGGGAACCAAGGGTCAAAAAGCTAGAGGTAAAATTCCGGTGGGATTTACCGGGGCAGGATTGCCAACTTACAAAAAACTTCCTTTAAGACGGGGCTTAGGTAACCGGTCAGTTTCTTTAAAGCCAAAACCTGTTAATTTGGCCAAACTAAATGTTTTCAAAGTAAACTCAGTTGTCGATTTGGAACAGTTATCCAAGTTTAATATAATAAGTAAAGAAGATATGAAAAAAGGTGTAAAGATTTTAGCAGACGGTAAGTTAGATGTAAGTATAGTCGTAAAACTACCCGTTTCTCAAAAAGCGAAGTCAGAGATAGAGAGAAAGGGTGGAAGAGTAGAGTAATGTCAAATATCCTCTCTCCGATATTAACAGCTTTTAAGATAAAAGAATTGAGAACCAAAATCCTCATTACGGCGATAATAATTATCATATTTCGGGTGGTCTCACATATCCCGGTTTCCGGAGTAGACTTAGTAGCTTTACAACAACTTTTTTCTTCAAATCAGTTCTTGGGACTTTTGGATATTTTCTCCGGAGGAACTTTAGCAAATTTTTCCGTTATTTCTTTAGGGTTAAATCCTTATATCAACGCCTCTATTATTATGCAGCTTTTGACTATGATTATGCCTAATTTGGAGGCTTTATCCAAGGAAGGTGAAATGGGTAGACAGGTGATAAATCAATATACAAGGTATCTGACGATACCCTTAAGTGTAGTCCAAGCAATCGGTATGTTTGTTTTACTGAAAAACCAAGGGGTTTTGGCTGAGACCACACCTATTCAAATCGCAGCGATTATTATAGGGATGAGTGCAGGAACTGTTTTTTTGATGTGGCTGGGAGAATTAATTACAGAGTATGGTATTGGAAACGGCATATCACTTCTCATTTTTGCCGGGATAGTTTCCCGCGTGCCCATTGTTTTGACACAGACTGTTTCCGTTGCTGATCAGACTCAAGTTCTAAATATCCTACTCTTCCTTAGCTTAGCTGTTTTAGTAATTGCTGGAGTAGTATTTATTAATGAAGGCAGAAGACAGATTACTATCGTTTACGCCAGAAGGTTTATGGGAGGAAAGACTGGGGGAACAGGAGCTCAAACTTACCTGCCTCTTAGAGTAAACCAAGCTGGTGTTATTCCAATCATTTTTGCAGTTTCTTTAGTGCTTATTCCATCTTTTGCAGGATCATATTTGGCAAACCTTAACCAACCGCAACTGGCATCTATAGGGAGGTTAATGGCCGCAAACTTTAACCCTGGGAGTGTAGTTTATAATGCTGTATATTTCGCGTTAGTAGTAGGTTTTACGTTCTTTTACACTGCAGTGATTTTTAATCCGACTAAAGTAGCTGATGAGGTAAAAAAATATGGAGGGTTTGTTCCGGGAATAAGGCCCGGTACCCAAACAGCTGCCTATCTTAGCTATATTATGGTAAGAATTACATTGGCAGGTGCGATCTTTTTGGGTGCAATTGCCATATTGCCCTCTATAGCTTCTCAGGTTTCCGGTATACAAACTCTGATTTTAGGAGGTACAGGGCTTTTAATCGTTGTTTCGGTAATTTTAGATACTGCTAAACAATTTGAGAGTAGGTTGATTGAGAGAAGTTACGAGGTGTTTGCTAGGCGATGAAGATATTATTAATCGGGCCACAAGGCTCTGGTAAATCAACCCAAGCTGATTTATTGTCTCTTTTTTTAAATATACCAAAAATTAGCACAGGAGATATTTTTAGGGAGTTGTCGAGGAAAGGCAGCGGGGAAGCAAAAAGAGTAAAGGAGGTATTATCGCAAGGTAAGCTGATTGACGATGAAACAACTTCTGCGATCGTTAAAAGCAGACTAAGTCAGGATGATTGCAAGGGAGGTTTTATCTTAGATGGTTACCCAAGAAATATCCGTCAAATTGAGATGTTTGATCCAGGCTTTGACAAGGTCATTTACCTGAAAGTATCGGATGAAGAAGTCGTAAAAAGGCTAATGGCGAGAGGCAGAGAAGATGATACTCCGGGTATAATCCAGACTCGTTTGAATTTGTATCGCGAGCAGACGCAACCATTACTGGATTATTATAGTAGCAAAGGCATCTTAATTGAGATTGATGGACAAGGTAGTATCGAAAGAGTCCGGGATGAAATCAGAAAGTATTTTTAACAGTTATGAAGCCCAGAAATATATACGAGCTAAAATTGATGGGGAAAAGCGGAGAAATCGCATCTGCTGCTTTAAAAAAGGCTTTAGATTTTGCAAAATCAGGAGTTAGCGGTTTGGAGATTGATACGGTAGCTCAAGAAGAGATATATCGATTAGGTGGGGATTTATCGTATAAAACAGTCCCAAATTATCATTTTGCAACTTGTGTGACTATCAATGAACAAGTTGTACATGGCATTCCGACTGAGAGGAGATTAGTAGAAGGGGATTTAGTTAGTGTTGATTTGGCAGTTGAATATAGAGGTTGGCATACGGATTGTGCATGGACGGTATTAGTGCAAAGTGAAATCCTTCGGCTGCGCTCAGGACAAGAGCGTAAAGCGCAAAGTGAAAAAGAGAGATTTCTAACAGTGGGACAAGAAGCTTTGTGGAGTGGAATTGAACAAGCTGTAGATGGTAATCGGATAGGTGATATTTCGGCTGCGATACAGGCAAAGGTGGAAGGAGCAGGATTTAGTGTAGTCAGAAGCTTAGTAGGGCATGGCGTTGGTAAGAGCTTGCATGAAGAACCTGAGGTTCCGGGTTATGGCACAAAGGGCACAGGTATGTTTTTGAGAGCAGGGATGACTTTAGCAATTGAGGTAATTTATACAATGGGTAGGTATGAAGTAAAGTTAGAGCAAGACGGCTGGACCTATTCAACCGAAGATGGGTCTTTATCAGGGCTGTTTGAAATGACAGTAGCAGTAGGTAATAAACAAGCAGCAGTATTAACCCGTTTGTAATTCGAGCCTGATTCTGCTAGAATAGTTTGGATCTTATGGCGAAAGATGTTATCGAGGTTACGGGTAAAGTAATAGAAGTTCTGCCCAATACCTTATTTAGAGTAGAGATTGATGATAGTCGCGACCTGCCCGAACTTGTAGGCAGAGTGATTCTGTGTCATATATCGGGTAAAATGAGAATGCATTATATCAGGCTTTTAGAAGGAGATAGAGTTAGGATAGAAATGAGTCCGAAATATGACATCGATAAGGGTAGGATAACATTTAGATTAAAGTGAGAATAAAATAGATATGAAAGTACAAGCGTCAATAAAAACAAGATGTAAGTTTTGTAAAGTGGTGAAGAGGGAAGGCATGTTATATGTCATCTGCCCTCGTGATCCAAGACACAAACAGAGACAAGGGTAAAAATTATGGCTAGAATTGCAGGTGTTGATTTACCGGAGAATAAAAGAGTTGACATTGGTCTTACCTATATATTCGGAATAGGCAGGTCAAATGTGATACAGGTTATTAAGGATGCTCAAGTGGACGGTAAGAAATGTATTAAAGAATTAACTGAAGATGAAGTGAATAAAATACAAAAGGCAGTTGAAAAAATTAAGGTAGAGGGAGACTTGAGGCAAGAAATTGAACAAAATGTTAAGAGACTTGAGGAGATTGGTAGTTATAGGGGTTTAAGACACAGGAAGGGTTTACCTGCTAGAGGGCAAAGGACTAGGTCTAATGCCAGGACTAAAAGAGGCAAGAGAAAGACGGTAGGAACTGTCAGGAAAGAAGTTGTTGCAAAGACCGGAGGAAATACAAAACCAAATGTCTAAAAAACAGATACAAATCAAAAAACAAAAAACAGAGCGTAAGATTACAAGCGGTAGAGTGTATGTGACTGCCACTTTTAACAACACCTTAGTAACCCTAACTGATGCTTTAGGTAATACGGTTGCTTGGGGATCATCCGGTAACTCCGGCTTTAAAGGCGCCAGAAAAGCTACTCCCTTTGCTGCAATTTCTGCAATGGAGACTGTTGCACAAAAAGCTAAAGGTTTTGGTATGACAGCCTGCGAGGTCTATATAAAAGGTCCGGGCCCCGGTAGAGATGCAACGATTAAAGCTTTAAGAGGTGCCGGAATAAATATAACCATGATTGCTGATGTGACCCCCATTCCGCATAATGGTCCTAGGCCCAAAAAGAGGAGGAGGGTATAGTGGCAAGATATACGGGTCCCAAAAGAAGACTTTCAAGAAGAGAGGGGTTGCCTTTATTTAATAAGGATGTAAAAGCTTTGGAGCGAAAAGGGGCTCTTCCTCCTGGTCAACATGGGGCAAGGATGCGAAGAAGGACTTCTGAATACGGATTACAACTTCGTGAAAAACAAAAAGCAAAGAGATTTTATGGAATTTTAGAGAAACAGTTTAAAAATTATGTAACCGCTGCAAGTAAAGTAAAAGGGGCAACGGGTTTAAGTTTACTTCAGGCTTTAGAAGCTAGATTGGATAACGTAGTCTTCCGATTGGGATTTTCAAAAAGTAGAGCCGGCGCAAGGCAGCTTGTTTCTCATGGACATATCAAAGTAGAGGAGAAAAAAGTGACTATACCGTCATATCGGGTGAAGATTGGACAGACTATTGCATTATCTGACAAATTGCGAGATAATACTCAGGTTAAAAAGAGCTTAGAGGAATTTGAGACCTTGCCGGAGTGGCTTGAAAGAAAAGCTACAATAGGCAAGGTTTTAAGAAATCCAAGCAGAGAAGAGATGGAGCAGTCAATCGACGAGCAGCTCATTGTTGAGTACTACTCACGATAATTGTAACAAAATGTTCAAAGTAAAAGTTGAATCAGAAAAAGATAATTTTGCAAAAATTGTTATTGAACCCTTAGAGGCCGGGTTTGGCAATACATTGGGAAATAGTTTAAGAAGAGTGTTACTCGCCTCACTTAAAGGTGCAGCTATAACTTCAGTTAGAATTGATGGTGTGGCTCATCAATTCTCAACAATAGATGGAGTGTTAGAAGATGTTATAGAAATAATATTGAATCTTAAAAAAATAAGACTTCAAATTCACTCTGACAAACCGGTTAAGCTAACAGTTAAGGCTTCAGGTAAAAGACAAGTTAAAGCCGGCGACCTTGAGATAGAGGGTGACGGTGAAATTGTTAATACCGATCAAGTAGTTGCTACACTTTCAGATGCCAGATCAAAATTGAATATGGAAATGACGGCAGAAACAGGAAAAGGGTATTCTTTGGCAGAAGAAAGAAAAGTAAACGAAATTGGAGTAATTGCTATAGATGCCTTGTTCTCACCCGTTATTTCTGTAAATTATTCGGTTGATCCGACCCGTGTTGGTAGGAAGGCCGATTTTGACAGATTGACTCTAGATGTCTTAACAAATGGCGCTGTTTTACCTATTGATGCTTTAAACGAGGCAGCTAAAATATTGTCGGAAACTTTTCATAAGATTTATGAGCCTGATGCAGAAGAAGAAGTGGAAGAGCGAGGTTCGTCCGTTTCTGAAGAGCTGATGAAGCTTACAATTGAAGAATTGGATTTGCCTGTTAGAATAACAAATGCTTTAAAAGCGATAGATGTAAATACAATCGAAGATCTGATTAACGTGCCGAGGATTCAACTTCTAAAGGCGAAAAACTTGGGTACTAAATCATTAAACTTAATATCAGAGAAACTTTCTGAGAGGGGGTTGTCTTTGCGTGAGGCATAGGGTTTATGGTAAGAAACTTAGTCGAAATAAAAATCAACGATCAGGACTGTTTAAAAGTTTAGTACAGTCTCTTTTTACATACGGAACTATCACCACTTCTGAGACAAAAGCCAAAGCAATAAAAGGCATGGTTGATAAAATTATTAATCTTGCAAAAAGTAAAAACACTCAGTATTTATTACAAAGCTAATTAGTAAATAAAGATTTGCAGGAAAGGCTAGTTAAAGAAATTGCCCCCAAGCTAGAAAACAGAGTATCAGGATTTACAACGATGGTGAGGGTTAGGGTAAGAGAAGGTGACCGGGCAACTTTGGTTAAAATGAGTTTGATTGGTAATGAGCAGCTAAAACCAATCGAGAAAAAAAAGGTGGCAAGCGATAAAGTACAGGTAACAGATGAAAAGATAAAAGATAAAGAAGTTAAAAAATCTTCCGAGAAGAAAGAAAGCACAAAACTACCTGTTAAAACTACTAAATCAGTAAAGAAGAATAATTTAAAATCGTCTAAGAAATAATATGTCAACAAATAAATTATCAGCAAAAGATATAAAGAGAAGTTGGCATCAAATTGATGCTGAAGGAAAGATTTTAGGAAGACTGGCTACAGAGGTGGCAACGATTTTAATGGGTAAGAAAAAGCCTGAGTTTGTACCTTATTTAGACACCGGCGATTTTGTGGTGGTAACTAATGCCTCTAAAATTAAGTTAACAGGTAAAAAAAGCCAAACTAAGACTTATACCAGACACTCAGGCTATCCAGGAGGATTGAAGGTAGAGACTTTTGATAAATTGATTGTTAGAAAACCGGAATTTATAATTGAACATGCTGTAAAGGGTATGTTACCAGACAATAGATTGGGAGAGAAAATGATAAAAAAGTTAAAGGTTTTTGCAGGAGAAAATCATCCTTATCAAAAACAAGTTGGTGTTAAACAAGGGTAATTAAAAAATGGATACACAAAGCGACAAAAATAATAAAGGGGTTGTAGCAGCTGTAGGCAGAAGAAAAGAGGCTATCGCAAAAGTAAGACTTCTGCCCGGAAATGGTCAGATAACTATTAATGGTAAACAGATAGCAGAGTATTTTGCAGGACAAGTATTTCAGAAGTTGTACAATCGTCCTTTAGAGCTTACAAAAACAGTTGGTAAATATTCTTTTTCAGTAAAAGTTGAAGGCGGGGGTAAAATTGCCCAACTTGGAGCACTTATACATGGTCTTGCCAGGGTATTAATCAAAGCTGATCCAAGCTTGAGGGTAACTCTGAAAAAAGAAGGATATCTTACCCGCGACGCCAGAGTTAAAGAGAGAAGAAAATATGGTAATGCTCAAAAAGCGAGAGCTAAGAAACAGTCCCCAAAACGTTAATTTATTTGTACATTCCTTGTCTGTGAATAATATTACTTATTTCTACTTTCTGTCCATCAACTTGTCAAGTCCCCATAGAGTATTTTTAAAGCTTGAAAGACGTGGTAAAATGATACTCTTACATGGACATTCCTGAGGGGATTTTTAAGAGCTACGATATAAGAGGTATTTACCCGGGCCAGCTTAATGAGGAAAATGCAGTCTCCATAACAAAGGCCATTTATAAGTTCTTGCTTGACAAGCTTCAAGATAAAAAATCACTCTCTATTGTTATAGGAAGGGATATGAGATTGTCATCCCCTGCTATTTTTAAGTCCGTGACTGAAACCTTAGTTGACCTGGGCGCACGCGTTATAGATGTAGGGTTAGTATCTACCCCTACATTCTATTTTGCTGTATTTAACGGTAAATATGACGGTGGTATCCAAATAACAGCTTCTCATAATCCCAAGGAATATAATGGATTAAAAATTGTCATGTACACCCCTCAAGGTTTAATCAAGATTGGAAAAAACACCGGCATGGCAGATATTAAAAAACTGGCTCTTGATAGAGTAAAGGTTTCTTCTATGGAAGGCGGGGTGATTACCAGGCAGGAAAGGGTGGTAACTGATGAAGTCAAAAATGCTTTACAGATAGCAGGTAATCCGGAAATAAAATCATTTAAAGTAGTTGCCGATCCGGCAAATGCTATGGCTGCTTTATATATTGAAGAACTGTTTAAATATATTAAGGGAGAGTTGATTAAAATGAATTTTGAACTTGATGGGACCTTTCCGGCTCACCCTGCAGATCCTTTGGATCCGGCTAACGTGGCAGATTTGCGTAAAAGAGTACAAGCAGAAAAGGCTGATTTAGGTATTGCAACAGACGGAGATGGGGATAGATTGTTTTTTATTGATGAGAAAGGGGGTATTGTTCCGCCATCGCATATAACGGCATTAGTAGCTGGAGAACTATTAAAAAGACATAAAGGGGATAAGATCTTGGCAGATATCAGATATATACTGACACCAAAAAAAATTGTAGAAGAGCTGGGGGGTACGTTTGTGATTACTAAGGTAGGACACGCATTTATCACGGAGAAGTTACATGAAACTGGAGGGGTATTTGCTGGTGAATCTTCAGCCCATTACTTTTTCAGGGAAACAGGTAATGCAGAGTCTCAGCTTCCGGTTATTTTAACCGTTTTAAAAGTTATGACAGAGGAAAAGAAAACCTTATCAGAGTTAATAGCATCACTAAAACGAAGTCATGAATCCGGAGAAATAAACTTTAAAGTAAAAAATGCACCAGAGATAATTGATGTCATTAAAAATGAGTTTTCGGATGGACAAATTGATGAGCTTGATGGGGTGGCTATAACTTTTGCTGACTGGAGGTTGTCTCTAAGGAGTTCTAATACAGAACCACTAATCAGGTTAAACATTGAGGCAGAGGCTGATGGAATTGTTGAAGAGAGGAAAAAAAGAGTTTTAGATTTGATAAATAAACACGCCATCTTTGAAAAAGGAGCACATTAAGGCCGCACTTGCTAAAAAAGGCAATTTGTGGTTTACTAATGAATGCATCAAGAGATCGTGTACCCGGATATTAATGAGTGGTACATGGCGGCAACCGTAAAGCAATCGGTGCCAGATCCGAGAGGGAGATGCGCCCCGTACCATATGGTACAGGGAAACTTTAGCCTCTCATTTTGGGAGGTTTTTTCAAAAATGAATAAGTCAAATGGTATTATGACAAGTTTCACATCAGAGTCAGTTTGTGCCGGTCACCCGGACAAAATTTGCGATCAAATCTCCGACGCAGTCTTGGATGCAGTTTTAGCGCAAGATCCAAATGGACATGTAGCTTGTGAGACTCTTGCAGGATTTAACAGAGTTGTGATTGCAGGAGAGATTACAGCTAACGCTAAAATTGATATTAAAAAAATTGCCCAAGAGCAGATAAAAAGATTAGGTTATACTGACCCCGGTTATAATTTTTCCTATAAATCTCCAATCGAGGTTTTTGTTCACGAACAGTCTCCTGAGATTGCTGTAGGAGTGGCTGAAGATAAAGGTGCAGGAGATCAGGGTATGATGTTTGGATATGCTTGTAATCAGTCACAAGAAATGATGCCCCTTCCGATCATTTTGGCTCATCAATTGGCAAAAAGAATAGATCAGGTCAGAGAAGAGAAAATTCTGCCCTATCTTCGACCGGATGGCAAGTCACAAGTGACTGTTGAGTATAAAAATGGTCAACCTGTCAGAATTGCTCAAGTGGTAATTGCAGTGCCTCACAATGAAAAAGTAAAAATCTCTCAAGTGAAAAAAGATATTTTTGATAATGTAGTAACGGTCGTTTTAGCAAGACACGGTTTTAGAGTTTCAATTGATGATATGGTGTTAAACGGAACAGGAGTATGGCACAATGGAGGACCGGCCTCTGACTGTGGTTTAACCGGTAGAAAAATTGTTGTGGACGGATATGGTGGATATGCCAGAGTTGGTGGAGGTGCTTTTTCCGGCAAAGACCCGACAAAGGTAGACAGATCCGGTGCTTATGCAGCCCGTTTCATCGCAAAGAATGTAGTTGCCAACAAGTTAGCGGATAAAGCCGAAGTGAGAATTGCTTATTTTATCGGCGCAAAAAAGCCTGTTATGCTTGAGGTAGAAACTTTCGGAACAAGTAAAAAAAGTCAAAAAATCATAAACGATTTTGCCTCCAAAATTTTAAATACCTCTGTCTCCGGAATACTCAAGGGGCTCAATTTACAAAGACCGATTTATCTGCCAACAGCCGCTTATGGACACTTTGGCAGGGAAGAATTCCCCTGGGAAAGAATTGTCTAGCAGACTTCAAATTCTAAAATTAAAGGCAAATGGTCAGATATTTCTATATCAGGTACCTCAAAATCTTTTACATTTATTTCCTTTGAGACAAACACATAATCTGCAAATTTTTGAAAATCCGGTTTTTTATAATATGGACTTAAATTACTTCTGGTTTTAGGTATATTAAATTCTTGAATTAGATTTCTCATGTCTTTTTCTAATATTTTAATACTTTGGGTTTGAGGTAACAGATTAAAATCACCTGCTACTATTTTTATTCCTTGTTGGGCTCTTAAAAATTTACTTAACTTTTTGGAATGCTCTAACCTTAAATCTGTATCTAATTTAGAACCGGGAAAAGCTGTGCCGTGAATATTACAAACAAGAAGCGGTTCATTTTGAATAACCAAGTTAATATATTGAAGAGTAACAGGTAGATTGGAAAAATCGTTTTTTAGGAGTTTTTCTGACCGATTGCCATACAGCAAGATATCACCTTTATCCTGCACCTTAATATTGTTTTTGATAAATAGTGCCTTGCCCACAGTCAAATCAAATTTTACAGGGTCAGGAATAGAGTCAAAACCCCTTATTTCTATAGAGTAAGAAGATTGAAAGTCAGGTAGGATTGTAATAAGCTCATCCAGTAAATTAGCCCTTATATCCCTATACTGTTTTATATTAGAGGTTGTATTATATACTTCCTGAAAGCAAAAAATATCCGTAGTTTGGGAATTTTGTTTAATAAAATCCATTAAGGGTTTATATATTTTTCCGCCCCAGGTGTTAAGAGAAATTAGTTTCATGCAGAATCTATAAGTATTACTCTGGCAGGTGAGCCATCCAGTCCAACAAGCTTTAAAGGGAGGCAATATAGGTAGTAATCACCCGGCACAACTGCTGATAAATCCAATCCTTCAACAATTACCACATTATTTTTTAAAAGCTCGGTGTGAGGTCTGGTGTCGGTACTGTCTGATCGTTTAATAGAAAGTGAGTCGATTCCGAAAAGATTTATTTTTTTGTTTGCCACAAATTCAGCTGCATCACCGTCCAAATAAACATAATCAGAATAAAATTTATTAAAGCCTCTTATGGAATTTTTTGTTTTTACCAGAATCTTTTCACTTGTTTTAATATTTTCTTTTTCAAAGTCATCTAGTGTGATAGAAGTTTTACAATGTGTCATATCCAAGACTCTGCATTCTCCAATAAGCTGATCTAAATCTATTTCATCTACACCCTTGCCGTTTTTTAAAATATGGCGGGGGACATCAATATGAGTTCCTGTGTGGGAGCTCATGGTTACCTCAGAAATATAGGTAGTTTTGGTTTCTAAGGGCTTAATAGTTAAAGGGGGATTATTGGGATAGGTTATCATTCCGGGAAAAAGGGGTAATGAAATATCGATTATTCTGCCTTTAGCCATAATTGGTATTCTAAGTTAGTCGATGGTAAAATACAACAAGTTTCGGGGTGTAGGTCATCGGTAGACCGCGCGCATGGGGTGCGTGAAGCAGCAGGTTCAATTCCTGTCACCCCGACTGAAAGTGAATCCGCAAAATTGAGCCTGGAGTGGCTCTGCGCGGGTGGGGTCGCGCTACTACCTTTGAGGTAAGTATTGACAGAATTCTGATTTTCAGATAATATGATAGTATGAGCAAAGCTTGAAATTCTCGCTCCGCTCAAATTATGAAAACAGTAAGTATTATTAGAGAAAGAGGGCAATTAACTATTCCTGATTCCATAAGACGATTAATTGGTTGGGTTTCACCTATGTCTGCAGTAACAATCTCAGTGGTAAAACCCGATGAAATTGTAATTACACCTCATAGAGTTCAAATCAATTGGGATGAAATCTGGGAAGGAATCAAGCAGTCCCGGGCTATCCATGGTAAGGGTAATCTGAGTACTTCTGAATTTTTGGCAAAAGATAGATTGGCACATTAAACCTATGCCTAAAAAAACCGTTGTGGATACATCAGTAATTGTTAAGTGGTTAAATACTGATAGTGAACAGTATCTAGATCAAGCTGATAAAGTACTCAAAGATGCAAGAGACGGCAAAATAGAACTTCTTGCTCCTGAATTGGCTATATATGAAGTAGGGAATGTACTTTTATTTGGTAAGAAGTTATCAAAGAAACAAGCAAGTACACCACTCCATTGGTTATTCAAATTACCTATTAAATTTATTTCCGAATCAGAACTATCCTGTAATGAAACATTTTCCATAGCTGAGGATGTTAAAATTACATACTATGATGCTAGTTTTATAGCATTGGCAAAGGAAGAAGATGCTGTTTTAATTACTGACAACATTAAACATCAAGGGAGGGACTCAAATATTGAAGTGGTATCTCTTAAAGATTACTAACTTAGTCTTCCACTATAGGTTTCAAATAAGCATTTTGCCTACTTGAACTTTGGGAAATATTTAGTATCCTGTAAAATATAATACAAATATATGGCACAAAATAATCAAAGCAACAATGAAGCTAAAAAAGCTGCAGTACTGGCAGCCATGGCACAGATTCAAAAGCAATATGGTACAGGTTCTATAATGCGTTTGGGAGAGCGTGCTGAGAAGTTAACTACCCAGGTTATCCCCACCGGCTCCATTGCCGTAGACTTGGCTCTAGGTGTTGGCGGATTGCCTAAAGGCAGGATTATTGAGATTTTTGGTCCTGAGGCGAGCGGAAAGTGCGTAACAACTGACACTTTAGTATTTACAGAGTATGGTATGGTACCAATTGGTACATTAGGCGATCTTGGTAAAGGTGGTTTTCAACAGAAAGAGTTAAAGGTGTACTCTGAAGGCGGACTAGCATCTACAAGCCACTTTTATAATAGTGGCATACAGAAAACTATAAGAATAAAGACCTCTTACGGTTTTGAATTAGAAGGAACACCGAACCATCGTATAAGAATAATTGACGCTGATGGAAATTATATATTTCGACGTCTAGATCAGTTCCAACTAAATGACCGGGTGGCTATCCAGCGAGGTCAAAACTATTTCGGATCTGGAATAGATTTATCGGATTTTAATTATCAAAAGAGTAAACATAATCATGGTAAGGATTATAATTATCCATCAGTCATAAGTTCTGATTTAGCAAGGCTTATGGGTTATTTAATAGGAGATGGAGATTGTTCGGGTAAAGGTTTAAGTAGAAATAATATCTCCATAACAATAGCTGATGATGAGGTAGCGACTGATTTTACAGAACTCTGTAAAAGAATTTTTGGTGAAAGTCCAAGTATTGTTTTGGATAAACGTACTAAAAACACCCGCAATTTTAGGATTTTTAATAGTATGGCTAGAAAGTTTCTAGAATATGCAGGGTTAGCTTATTGTGGAGCTGCTGATAAGCAGATACCTTATTCTATTATGCAAGCTCCCCAAAAAATAGTAGCGAGCTTCCTTGCTGCATTATATGAGGCTGATGGTTGTTTTAGTGGAGGAACTATTGAGTATTGCTCAAAATCGCGGCAGCTTGTGAAACAGTTACAGTTAGTATTGTTAAATTTTGGTATTATCTCAAAAATAAAAGAGCGAGTATTGAAAACCTATCCTAAAAATATTTATTACTATCTCTATATAGATGGATATATTGACCAAAAAATATTTGCTAAGGAGATAGGCTTTATTTCTAAAAGAAAAAACGGAAAGCTTCTAGTTTATATTCAAAGAGAAAGACAATATCAAACTAATCGTGATTTGGTTCCATTTATAAATAATAAAATCGCTGAGTTAATGAAAAATTACAGGGTTTTTGTAGGACCAACTACGAGAGAGCACTGGGATGTAGTTTATGATTATTTACCAGCTACTCCGGGGCACTCTTTAATAACATATCCTCGTCTAAATAAGATTCTAAATACTTTTCAATTAGCAACTGAGCTTAAAATATATCAAGAACTAAAAGAGGTTTTTTTTAGAAATATCTTTTGGGATAAAGTATCAAGTATTGAGAAATCGAATGCTTTAGTAGTAGACTTTACTGTTCCAGAAACTTCTTCATTTTTCGGTAACGGATTTATTAATCACAATACTACAATTGCACTCCATGTTATATCTGAAGCCCAAAAACGCGGAGGAGTAGCTGCTTTTATCGATGCAGAACATGCCCTAGATCCACAAAGAGCGCAAAAAATTGGTGTTAATTTGGATGACTTATTAATTTCCCAACCGGATACAGGTGAGCAGGGCTTAGAAATTGCCGAAAGTATAATCAGATCCGGGGGAATTGATGTGGTGGTTATTGACTCGGTTGCAGCATTAGTTCCCCGCTCAGAATTAGAAGGAGAAATGGGCGAGTCTTCGATCGGTGTACAAGCCAGACTTATGTCTCAAGCCTTGCGTAAATTGACTGGTGCTGTGGCAAATACTAATACAATTATTATTTTTACAAACCAGCTTCGTCAAAAAATTGGGGTTATGTTTGGAAATCCTGAAACAACTCCGGGAGGACTAGCCCTTAAATTTTATGCATCAGTGAGACTTGATATTAGAAAGATTGAAAATATTAAAGAAGGTGATTTGGTAGTTGGCTCCCGTCACAGAGTGAAAGTTGTTAAAAATAAAGTGGCTCCCCCATTTAGGATTGCCGAGTTTGATATGAGTGACAAGGGTATCTCGCATGAGGGTGAATTGTTGGATGTTGGAATAGAGCTTGGGATTTTAACCAAATCAGGAGCTTTTATCAGATGGGGTGAAAAGTTGTTAGGACAAGGTAGACCGGCATCTGTAGCATATTTGAAAGAGAATAAAAAAGAGGCAGAAAGATTAGAAAAAGAAATCAGAGAGGCCTGGGGGAAACAAAAAGAAGGAGAAGAAAAGATAGTGGTAGGTCCGCAAGAAGAGGAAGATGGTGCCGGGACAGTTGAAGAAGCTGCCTAGTTAGTTTACATCGAGTGAAGCGAGATGCCCAAAATTACTTCCGTTGAACCACAGAAGAAAAACCTGCCTGCCGGCCCGCTTCGCCGGAGCTTCAGCGAGGCGAGCAGGCAGGTCCACAAAAGATTTAATATTTTTTTAGATGGCGTTTTTGTATTTGGAGCAGATGAAGATTTAGTAGTCGAACATAGGTTAGTGGTGGGGAAAATAATTGATCCCCCCCTATTAGAAAAACTTTTGTTCGAAGCAGAAGTAGGAAAGTTAATGGAGAGAATGTATGCACTTTGGAATGTTAGATCCCGTTCGGAAAAAGAAGTCAGAGATTATTTACGAAATTTATCTTTTAAAAGAAAAGTCAAAGGCAAAGATGAGATTTCTCGGCAAGTAATTGATTTATTAGTAGAAAAATTAAAACAAAAAAGACTTTTGAATGATGAAGAATTTGCTAAAGCCTGGGTAGAGTCAAGAAGAAAAACTAAGAAAAAAGGCAAGATTGCATTAAAGCAAGAACTTTTCCAAAAGGGAATTGACAGGCAGATTATAGAAGCAGTTATAAATGATACAGAAAATGTTGGTGGTGAAGAAGCATTAGCCAAGAAAGCACTGGAAAAAAAGATGAAATCATGGTTGTCTCTCTCCTATTTGGAAAAGAAAAAAAAGATGTATGAGTTTTTGATGAGGCGTGGTTTTGAATACGAGGTGGTGAAAAGTGTAGTTGAAAAAAACCTACAAAAAGGGTAAAATATTATTTAGAAATCAGAGTTGAGGGCAAATTTATGAAAAGGATTCACCCTTTTATCTTAATATCTCCCCTAAGCCAAATTTAATTTGGCGACTTTCTGATTTCCTTTTTGTATGCAAAGAAGTTTTGGCCCTAAAAATTTTGGTTCACAAGTAAGTTCTGCTGCAAATCCATCAAGTGATTTTTTAAAGGGTGAAGCAGAGCTTGCAAAAAGAGAAGGAGTCTTGGAAGAGCGGGAGAGACAGATTAGTGAGAAGCAAAAATTAGTTGATGATAAGCTGGAGCAGCTGGAGAAATTAAGAAAAGATTTGGTTTCTAAGCTGGAAAAATCTTCACAAATGTCAGCAGCAGATGCCCAGAAAATTCTCTTAGAAAATATAGAGAAAGATTTAGCAGTTGAAATTTCCAAAAAGATAAAAGAAGCAGAAGACGAAATTAAACTACAAGCAGAGAGATCGGCCAAAGAAATTTTGTACATCCCTTTT
>CAYSNN010000002.1:0-11208 GCA_964432475.1 uncultured Gammaproteobacteria bacterium | reverse complement strand
ATGTTACATGGGGTAACAGATTATATTTCTGAATTCACCACTTCCCGAGTCAAATTAACTGACGAAGAAATGAAAGGAAGAATTATTGGAAAAGAAGGAAGAAATGTCAGAACATTTGAGCAGGCAACAGGGGTGGATGTGGTAATGGATGATGAAATCCCGGATAGTTTAATTTTATCCTCTTTCGATCCTGTGAGAAGAGAGATTGCCCGGGTTTCTCTTGAAAGATTAATAGCTGACGGCAGAATTCAACCGCAGAGAATTGAAGAAATTGTTGAAAAAGCCAAAGAAGATATCGAAAAACTTATGCTGCAAGCAGGAGAAAAACTTTGTCAGGATGCCGGTGTCTATAATTTACCAGTAGAATTGGTGGCTCTTTTGGGGAGATTTAAATACAGATACTCATACGGGCAAAATTTAATCTTGCACACCCTTGAGGAAACACAAATTGGTGTTGCTCTAGCCCGGATGATTGGTGCAGATGTTAGTGTGGTGAGATTGGGTTGTTTGCTACACGATATAGGCAAGATTGTCACCGAAGGAGATGAAGGTACACACGTTGAGAAAGGTGTACAAATTGCCCGCAAATTTAACATGCCGGAGAAAGTAATTAATTGTATTGCAGAACATCATGAAGACCAGCCTTTTTCAGCGGTTGAGTCAATTTTAGTCTATATTGCGGATTCGATATCCGGAGGAAGACCTGGAGCAAGGCATGAGAATGTACAGGATTATATTAAGAGAATGGTAGATTTGGAAAAGATAGCAACCTCTTTTGAAGGTGTTGACAGGGCTTTTGCAGTACAGGCCGGTCGTGAAGTTAGGGTAATAGTTATTCCTGAAAAAGTTTCAGATGATGAATTGCCTAAGCTAGTTCACGATATAGCCACAAGAATATCAAAGGAAGTAATGGTACCGGGTGCAGTGAAAATAACTGCAGTGCGCGAAACACGCGCAACTGAATCCACCATGACTGTCCCCCAGTAACTTGCACGAAGAGGTCTTTACAAAAAGCTAATCTTCTGTTAATCTATGGCCATGACTAAAAACCAGCTTATTGAAAGAGTTGCCAAAAAAGCAAATTTAACAAAAAGAGCGGCCGCAGATGCCGTAAACCAGACTTTTGGTTTGATTAAAGACGGACTGACTAAAGGTGAAAAAGTAGTAATAACCGGATTTGGTACTTTCCTGATCAGGTCAAGAGCTGCAAGACGCGGCAGAAATCCTCAAACCGGTGAAACAATTCAGATACCAAACAAAAAGACTCCTGGTTTTGCCGCAGGCAAAACCTTAAAAAGATTGATTAAATAATAATTTCTCCCTCTTTTGCCGCTAAACTTTTTACCAGGATTTGTTTTTGGTTGATATAATCTAAGAAATGAGTGCTATCAGGGTAAAGAATTTAAAAAAGTACTATAAAGTTTCTCAAAAGGAGCCGGGTATTTTAGGTTCTGTCAAATCCTTGATTAACAGAAAGCAGATAGATGTTAAAGCTGTAAATGGAATTTCTTTTAAAATAGACGAAGGTGAGTTAGTGGGATTTATCGGACCAAATGGTGCAGGTAAAACTACAACTCTAAAAGTTTTATCAGGTCTTTTGTATCCCTCTTCAGGGGAAATTAATGTTTTAAATCATCAACCCTTCAAAAGGGAAACACAATTTCAGAAAAATATTTCCTTAATCATGGGGCAAAAAAACCAACTTTGGTGGGATTTGCCTGCCATGGATAGTTTTATTCTAAATAAGGAGATTTATGAGATTTCAAACGGGGAATTTAAAGATAATTTAAGAAAGTTGTCAGAAATGCTTGATGTTGGGGATATCTTAACAACGCCGGTGAGAAAACTTTCTTTAGGACAGAGAATGAAGTGCGAACTAATAGCATCACTTCTGCACTCTCCCAAGGTCTTATTTTTAGATGAGCCAACTATTGGTTTGGATGTAGTGGCGCAGCAAAATATGAGAGATTTTATAAAAGAATATAATAAGCAATTTAAAGCAACAATCGTTTTGACTTCTCATTATATGGGTGATGTCAAAGAACTTTGCAAAAGAGTGATCATTATTAATGAAGGTAAAATTATGTATGACGGCAGTTTAGAAAGAATCGTCAGTAGATTTGCGCCCATAAAGAGGGTAAAGGTATATTTTGCCAAAGAGGTTGGTAAAGACCTATTAGAAAAATATGGTAAAGTAGGAAATTATTCTGACTCGTATGCAGAAATTGAGATAGTCAAAAGTGATATAGCAACTAAAACAAGTCAGATTTTATCTGATTTTGATGTAGTAGATTTAACAGTTGAAGACCCGCCCATAGAAGCAATTATCAGGAAAGTTTTCTTATCTGTATGAAAAAATACTGGGAATTTTTTAGGATAACATGGCAGGAGCTTTTAGTATACAGAGTAAGCTTTTGTTTATGGAGAATCCGGACTGTTTTACAACTTCTGCTTGTTTACTTCATATGGTGGAGTATATTTCAGTCTCAAGAGGAAGTTTTTGGGTATACGACTACAACTATTCTTACCTACATTTTAGTAGGGTCATTGCTTAGAGCAATTGTTTTATCTACCCGGGTTACAGATTTAATTGATTCAATAAATAGCGGAAGCGTAGTTAATTTTTTAATTAAACCAATTGGCTTTATAAGATACTATATGTCCAAAGATGCAGCAGATAAATTGTTCAATATTTGTTTTTTTATAGTGGAAGCTTCTTTACTGATCTTTTTACTAAAACCTCCGATTACCATCCAGACAAATATATTGACTTTGATGTTTTTCCTGGTTTCAATAATAGGAGCCTTAATTATTTACTTTAATCTAAACTTAATAATAAGCTTAACAGCTTTTTGGACAGAAAATTCCTGGGGGCCGCTGTTTTTGATGACAATACTTTTGGAAAGCTTAGGAGGAGGGTTGTTTCCAATAGATATTTTACCAAGGCAACTATTCAATGTTTTAATGTTTACACCATTTCCTTATTTAATTTATTTTCCAGCGAAATTATATCTAGGAAATATGAGTCATCCGGAGTTGTTTTTTGGTTTTTCTGTAATGATTATTTGGATTATAATCCTTTCTTTATTAAGCAGGATAATTTTAGATGCAGGCTTTCGCCATTTCAGCGCAGCAGGAAATTAAGATGAAAAAATATCTCAGACTTTGGTGGTTTTATACAACTGCCTCCCTACAGGTACAGCTTAATGTCAGATGGGGATTGGCCTTATTTCTATTTGCTAAGATTTTAAGATTTACCACATTTATTTTTTTCTTAGTAATTTTAGTAAGATCCACTAAGGTTTTAGCTGGATATAATTTGGACCAAACAATCTTATTTTTTCTATCATTTAATTTTTTAGACATTGTCTCTCAACTACTGCTTAGAGAAGTTTACAGGTTTAGAGCGGTGATTATTTCCGGTAACTTTGATTATTATTTAGTTAAACCAATCAGTCCCTTATTCAGATCTTTGTTTACCGGAGCAGACTTATTGGATTTTATTACCCTTATTCCCCTTGTTTATGCGCTAATATATTTTATTTACAAACTTATGTTGTTAAATCCAACAAGTTTAATAATTTATGTTATTTCGTTACTAGTAGGTTTCTCAATAGCGCTTTCTTTACATATTCTGGTGTTATCTTTGGGTGTTCTAACAACAGAAGTAAATAATGCAATATTGGTATATAGAGATCTGGTGGGAATGGGCAGAGTGCCTGTTGATATCTATATGGAGCCAATTAGAGGGTTTATTACTTTTATTATCCCGGTAGGTATTATGATGACATTTCCATCAAAGGCACTAATGGGTATACTTTCCCCGCTATCTATAACTTACAGTATTTTTTTTGCCATCAGTTTACTATATTTATCACTAAAGGTTTGGAGATGGAGTGTAAAGCAATATTCCTCCGCCAGCAGTTAGAAAGGGTTTTTGGTGAAATTTGCGGTGAAGAAGAATTTAACAAACTCTCTTGGGATATGTATGGCCGTTAAAAATGGGAAAATTAAAATAAAGGCTAATATAATTAAAGCCAGTAAAATATAGACATATTTTCTTCTGGTTTTATCCTTATACTCCAATCCTAATTGATATGCTAATGAGAGGGAGAGAAATGGTACTGAAGGGCTAAAGTGATAAAGAAACATGATCCTGGGGGAAAACGCCCATGGGATCCAAAAGACAAAGAATCCCAAAATGATAACAATTAAATTGAGCGATCTTTTCTTAATCGCTTCTAAAGCAGTTAATAAAATTGTAGCACTACCGGCCCAAAATATTAGCGGATTACCGGAAGCAAAAATATTGGCAACATTATTTTTCTGATAATCAACAAAATACCAAACTGGATACAAGTTTAGCGGCCAGGACCACCAAGGTGAAGAATAGTCATGAGTGGCTTTGAGGTGTGTTTGATACCACCAAATTTGTCTGTGCAGTTCTATAAAATCGCTCCATTTATATCCAATTAAAAAGTATGGAATGTAGCTTGCTAGATATACAGCTGGAGGAATCAGAACAAAAAAAATAATTTTTCTAAATCGACGCTGGTAAAAAAGAATTGGTAAATACATCAAATATAGATATATCCCCGACCATTTCGTTGTTAAAGATAACCCCATGAACAAAGCTGCCAGAAAATATCTCTTTTTGACAAAAAAGATAACGCTGATTAAGATAAATGCTACTAAATAAGCATCATTCATGCCAGTTCTTGATTGGACAAATACCAGACCGTCTATTGAAAAAATTAGAGATGAAATTAAGGCAGTTGTTTGATTTTTGAAAAGAAGTAGAGCTAGTTTATAGATTAAGAATATGGAAAGAATTCCCAGTAATGCTCCCGGCATTCTCCATGCCCAAGCATCAGTACTTTTTAGTAAAAACATTGAAGCTGTCATGATCTCTTTGGATATAGGTGGATGCAGCCACTCAAAGGCAACACCCGGCTCTGATTTCCCCCAAGGACTCCAGGCGTCCCTATTTCCCTTTAAGTATTCTTTGGCAGTGTAAGCATGGTAGACCTCATCGAAGACGTAATTTTTAGGAAAATCTAATCTATATAATCTTAAAAAAGCAGAGATCAAGATAATGACAATAAGAATATTCTTGGGTTTTACAAAAGAATCAGTTAATCTTTTTGGAAAAGGAATCATAATATATAAAAATCAGTACACCAAACAAAAACAGACTTAAGTAAGTAAGCCAATTATACGACTGGTCCAATAGTTTATACAAGATAAAATTAGCCGATGCGGAGTTTAAATAGACAAAGTTATAATAATAGTATACTTGCCAAAGGTTGATAAAGTGAACAATTGATAAGATCGCATATATAATTTTTAGTTTTTGAGAATTTATAATAAAAGCTGTAATTACGAAAAAAGAAAAAAAGGGGAATAGATATCTTTCATGCATTCTGGTCAAAAACAGAAAAAAGGAAAAAGTTGCAAGTGATAGAGCAAAATAAATAGTTTTTTTGTCTTCAAAATTTCTGTTTATAAATATAGGAAAAACAATAAAACAAAGTGATAATAAATATAGAATTATTCCCCAAAGTTGATAAGAGACACCAAAAAATTTAGTTGAATCGGATATCCACCATCCTATCAAGGACCAAAAGTTATATGAAAACATGGCTGTGTAAGGGTAAGTATTGGCACTTTTTTGAAATAGTTGGAATAAGCCAAACAGAGGATCTTTGGTAAAAAATGGTAAAGAAAGGCATACTAAAATAACAGGGATTAAGGCTAATTGTAAATACTTCAAGCTTTTGAAATTTTTAATAAAGTACAAAAATAGTACAGGGAAAGCTGCCAGCCCTTGCGGTTTAATCAGGAGGGATAATGCAAAGGCTATATTGAATTTTACCGTACTTTTCAGTTCTAGTAAAAAGTTAGCAGAAAGTACCAAAAAAAATGCTAGTATTCCGTCAACCTGTCCCCAAATCGAAGAATTAAAAAATAGAGCTGGGTTGATTAGATAAAAGGCAGCCGCCCACAATCCACTAATCTGTGTTTTATTGTTGGAAACAATTTTATAAACCAGGTAGGCAGTGGCAAAATCAAATATATTAGTAAATAACTTTAAGTAGTACTCAAATGGTAAGGTAAATATGAAAAGAGATGAAAAAAATATTTTAAAGGTTAGACCCAAAAACCAAAGAATATACAAGTACCCAGGAAAATAGTCGGAGAAGTAGTTAGGAGCATAAAAGTGTAAGGGTGTCACTTCAACTAGTCTGGCAGTCCATGCCAGCCAATCGTTCATATCAATTCTGAAAGAGGGTAACAAGATTGAACTTAGCCTAACGATTATAACTAATCCCAAAATAGTTTTCATGACATTCATCTAAAAAAATATGGAGTTGATAAAAGATAAATATTAAACAAGCAACTTACAGTTATAAGTACCTTTTGTAAGGCGGTTAATTTTGGAGGAGCTAGACTGTATAAAGTAATAAGGAAAAGTATTGGCATAAAATCCACTGTATATCTGGGGCCGAACTGAACCCACCCCGGAGCAAAATAAATTAAAAGTGTGAATAATGTAACTGCCACGATAACCCAAAGAGACTGTAAATAGGTTGAAGACCTTCTCAGAGATTTTAAGGAATATAGAAAGAAGGGTGCCACTAGAAGGAAACTCATTCCCCAATAACTATATTTTATAAAAGGAAACCGTAAATGGACACTAATATTGGAGGTGATAGGTTCCACGGAAGCAAAGAAATAGTAATAAAAATTTGTTGGTATATGCTGCAAATTGAAAAACCCTAGTTCTCGCAGGGGGCTTAAATAACCACCAACATCATTGGTTAGATAGCCATTATTTAATGCATCACCAAATCTGATGTTGTTAAACCATGCTAACCCCAATCCGCTTATAAAAATTGGCAGTAAAAGCGAAATATAATTTACTAATTTTTCGTGGCGCATACTTTTTTCCTTATAAAGTAAAAAAACCAAAGCAAAAATTATAAATCCTGATGTGAATCTGGTAGTAATCAATACACCTGCCAGTATTCCGATTAACCACCATTTTTTGAAACTTTCTAATTCTAACATTAAAAGGCTAAGGACTGTCACAGCTACAATCTGAGAAAAAAACCAACTTTTAGGATCTACTATTAGTCCTGCAACCGGAGATCCGAGTAAAAAAACAATAGTGAGATAAAATGAATCTAGGTTATTGAAGTTTTTTAGCTTGGCCAATCTAAATATAGTAAGACTAAGAATTATGATAAGTATCAGTTGCATGGAACCTTGTTTAAATGATGGTCCTGAGAGAATTTGAAAAGGCACCAAGAGGATAGAAGGAAAAGGGCCTTGGTGCCAGTAGTATTTTCCGTGCAAAATTACGTAGTCATGTCGATCAAAATCAAGAGGAGTTACATTCACTTTTCCTGTTAAAAAACTTTGCGTTTGATCTGAAAAATGTGTCCAGGGGGTATCAAAATTGACAAAAAAAAGTTGTATTGCGATAAGGATTAGTATTATGAGAATGGATATATTGATAATATCAATGAAATGAGATTTGCCTAGTCGCATAAAATTATTATTAGTATATAGTATATTATTTATTGTATTATGGATAGAAAAGTGCGTCGATAAAATATAGATTCATCAAAAAGCCAGCAACAGAAATAAACAAGAATTTGTACGAAACTTCGGTTTTGAATGAATATAATAAAATAACAAACAGCATTGGATAAAAATCGATAGCATACCTGTAGCCATACTGCCATCCCCCGTTAGTGAAACTTCCGGAAAGAACGACTATTAAAATTAAGGATGTAATACCGGCAGACTTTACATTTAACTCTTTCCAATTACTAAATAATATCCAAATGAAGATAAAAGATGTAAATAAAATACTTAATCCGGATCCGTCTACCTGTATATACGGAAACTCCATTATCTGAGTTTCTGGGGTAAAGATAGGAGAAGGTATCTTTAGGAACATGGAGTAAACGTTATACGGGATGTGGTAAATACTCCATAAACCAAATGTTCTATTTACTCCCACCGGTCCGTCCAACTTCTGATATGAATAGCCTGTCTCTATGGGTGTACCAAATCTTACATAATTATATATTCCGATTAGTCCTAAAGATATTATTACTGGAAGGACAAGCAGAAAAAACTTTTTTATTTTAAACTTGTTAGATAAGTCTGAAGAGAATAAATTAAGAATGAAAAAAGTTGAAATAAAGATTAGGGAAATTCTTGTTGCATAAGCTAAGCTAAGATAAATACCGATCAGTAACCATGATCTTTTAAAAAAGTAAGCCTCCAAAGCTAAAAGAATTAAGCTGAAGCCGACGCTTTGTGCAAAATACCACGACCAAGGCACTAAAGCTAATCCCAGGTAAGCTGTTGAAAAAATAACAGCGAAACTAATAACAGTAGAGTTAATTATATTTCCGCCTATTTTTCTAGCAATTCTTAAAAGTAAGAAAAAATTTAGAATATTTAAAAAAAACAATAGATACCCCTGTTTGAAGGAATTACCAAATATAAAAACAAATGGCATTAATAAAACTGAAGGAAAGGGACCTAAAGGCCAGTAGCGATATCCTGCATAATCAGCTGTATCGTGCCAGGAGGATAAGAAATAAAGTTTACCTTGCAAGAATGATGATGCGAGACTGATAGATTGTTCCTGTTGAGGCGGAGTATAGAAATCATAGAAAAAAAGAAAACAAAATCCTAATATAACTAAGAAGATTATTAATGCTAGTTTCATTAATATGGTTTATTATAATCAATCAAATGCATAGAATACTAGTTATTTTGGGGCCTACTTCAACCAATAAAACCGATTTGGCTCTTAATCTGGCGAGGAAATTTAATGGGGAGCTGATAAGTTGCGATTCAAGGCAGGTTTATGTAGGTTTGGACATAGGGACAGGGAAATATCCAAGTATAAAGTGTAAAGTGCAAAATGCAAAGTTAAAAAAGCAGAATGGATTTTGGGAAATAGATAAAACAACAATCTGGATGTATGATGTGTTAGATACAAGTAAACAGTATACAGTTTATGATTATGTCAAAGAAGCAAAAAAAGTGATAGACAGCATGTTGAAAAAGGGAAAACTGCCTATTGTAGTAGGCGGGACAGGTCTTTATTTAAGGGCCTTAATTGATGGTTTACCCAATTTGTCGATCCCTATAAATAAAACCTTAAGAAAGAAATTACAAAATCTTTCCAAAGAGGAGTTACAAAAGCAATTACAAAAAGAGTACCCTGATAAGTGGGAAAGTCTTAATGAGTCTGACAGGCAAAACCCCAGACGATTGATGAGGGCATTCGAATTAATATTAATGGAGCCCAAAAGACAAACTAAGCAATGGTTTGGGTTAAATAACTTTGACATTTTGAAAATCGGTTTGATTGCTCCCCGGCAAATTCTCTATCGAAGAATCGACGAGAGGGTTATAAACAGGATTAAGTCCGGAATGATAAATGAGGCAAAAAATTTGCATAAAAGAGGACTGAGTTTTGAGAGGATGAAACAGCTAGGATTAGAGTATGGGATTTTAGCAGACTATTTATCAGGAAGAATAAAAAGTAAGTCAGGATTAATAGAGCTTTTGCAAAATAAAATCCACCACTTTGCCCGCCGCCAAATTACCTGGTTTAAGAAAGAAAAGCAGGTTAATTGGTTTGATATAACAGGAAAAGAATTTGCTAAAAATGTGGAAAATTTAGTAGCCAAATGGTATTATCAGACTGATGCCTCGTAAAATTGATATTTCGCACAAAACCATTTTTTTTATTACAGCTTTTATATTAGGCTTATGGATGCTGTATTTAATCCGTGATCTTTTGTTAATACTATTTTTTGCGCTTATTCTCACTTCGGCTCTCTCTCCTTTGGTAAATTTTTTTGTAAGTCGTAAGCTCCCAAAACCTTTAAGTATTGTAATAGCCTACATTATTATATTGGGTGGCTTAACCGCGATTTTGGCAAGTTTTCTGCCGCAAGTTGCAGAGCAAACAGCTAAATTAATAGTTACTCTACCCCCTCTTCTTAAAGAAAAGTTTAATTTGAGTTTTATTGAGCCTTCTTTGCTCCAATCTGAATTTCCGGCGCTTTCCAGAAATATTTTCTCTGTAACTTTAACTATATTTGATAATATTGTGACTATAATTTTCCTTTTAGTCTTGACATTTTATTTATTATTGGAAAAAGAGCAGTTAGAACATAGGGCAAGCACTCTGTTTATTGGAAGAGAAGAAAAAGTCAAAAACTCTTTAATAAAAATAGAAGATAAGTTGGGAAGCTGGGTAAGAGGACAGCTTGTTCTAAGTTTGATCGTTGGTCTGCTTGCGTATATTGGCTTAATAGCTTTAGATGTTCCCTACGCCCTGCCTTTAGCATTTTTAGCAGGGGTATTGGAAGTCGTACCGGTGATTGGACCGATTATTTCTGCCATACCTGCTATTGCTCTTGCGCTGACAATATCGCCGATTTTGGCAGCAGGTGTAGCAGCAATGTTTTTTGTCATCCAGCAGCTGGAAAATAGTCTTATAGTGCCCCAAGTTATGAAGCGGGCGGTGGGATTAAATCCCTTAATAGTAATTCTTGCAGTTGCAATTGGCAGCAGGCTTCTTGGTATCGCAGGGGCATTACTTGCAGTGCCTATTGCTGTTGTAGCGCAAATCATAATTGCAGAGATCCTTGAAGAGAGAAAGCCTTAGAGGTATAATACAAAAGCCTAGGAAGAAGGATGATTAGGGTGTACCAGACGGTACGCCCAGGAAAGTCCGGACAGCATAGAGCAGGGTGGGCCGAGAAATCGACCGATCGTAAGATCCAGTAAGAGCAACAGTGACGAACCGGGTGGCGCCGGATGAAACGACCAAGCGACAGGGTTTTCAATTTATCTTCCGCGAAGGGCTACAGCCTTGAGCGAACGAAGTGAGTCGAAAGGCAATCCTCCCCGCTGCAATCCTAGAACCGACAAAGCTGCTCGCTTAATTGTCGAAATCAGGAGCATTAGATAAATTATCATCTAAAAACAGAATCTGGCTTACTAACTTCCTAGGCTAAAGTTTTTTCTCTTTAATTACTTCAGCCACAATAATTTGCAAAACAACCACAATCGGCACTGCCAAAAAGGCGCCCACAAAACCTAACAATCTTGAACCCATGGCAATTGCCAGTATGACTACTAATGGATTTAATCCTACTGCCC
>CAYSNN010000001.1:58281-66060 GCA_964432475.1 uncultured Gammaproteobacteria bacterium | reverse complement strand
TAACATCTCATTAGTTTATCCCCAAGCAGTTAATATGAGAATGTGGCCCTGGTTAGTTAGTCAAAATGAGGGCAGTTCCATTTCGCCAATTAACAAAGATTTGGATAATAATTTAAAGTCATCAACTAATGAAACCTTGATTTTTCCCGAAAACACTTTCTTCTATCCAGAAGCATCAATAAGCAGTTCAGAGGCAATAGAAAAACAGTTGATTGCTCCAATCAATATTATGCTGGGGAATGTACAGTATCTTAAACAATTAGGTATTATTCACGTTGGAACAGAGAGAATAGTACAGAAAATAGTATCGGCAAGCCAAAAATTGATAGAGATATATTCAACATCAGAAGGTATTGATGAATATTCAGATTTACTAGATAGTGTTTTTCCAGATCTTGATGACAATTCAACACTTTATTTTGATATTGCTAAAATAACCATCGTTGATTTACTGAAACTTCATGAAGTAACTTTATCTGTAATAGGAAAAAGAATAGAAGATCGGAAGAAAATAAAAATATCTGAGCTGGATAATAAAATTAAGCAATTCTTAGCAAAGGAAAAATTACTCCCTCTTTTTCCCTATCAGGGTAAAGTTTCGGAAACCAGGCAGAGGCAGTCCTATGATTTCCAGGTTAATACTGACGGGAAATATGAGTTATTAATGACAAATTCTAAGATGAAGGATGCTTATACTGACAAATTAAGTAAAGTAGATTTTCAGATTAATAATGAAATAGTTACTTTATCAGGCAAAGAGATTGATAACATTATTTCTTTTGGAAAAATTGATCTCAAACAAGGTCTAAATGAGATAAGTTTCGGCAATCCCTCTTCAGTTAATTTAATTTCTTCTTTGGATAATTTAGTAAGAATAGGAAATGTTAAAATCCAGGATGGTGCTGTAGAGATGTCAGTTTCTAAAAATAACCCTTCAGCAGTTGAAAGTCCCATTTTGCATACTGTTGGTGAAGATATTTTCCAAATTAGCTTTGATGCAATAATACCGGCAAATATTGGGCTTTATATTCAAGTGATACAGGATATGGATATTGAGCAAAATGGTCAAAAAACCCCAAGAATAAATTTCCTGCAACATCTAAATCAATCTGATTGGCAGGGTAACTATACTATTAAGTTACCTGCTCTTTCATTATCAACTCGAAAGGCGGTAATCAGAATAATTGCTTTAATTCCCCCCGAGGTACCAAATTTGGAGAATGCATTGGTAATAATTAATAATTTACGGTTAATCAGAATACTTAATAATCAAATGTTTCTAAGATCTGCAGAGTTAAATAATCAAAAAGCCATATCAGGAACAGTAGATTTTAAAGAAAAAGACGCTGTTGAATATGAAGGAGATTTAAAACTGATACGTCCCGGATTTATTTTCTTTAAAGAGGCATATCATCCGGGTTGGAAGTTGTTCCTTACAAAAGACACCAAACAAGTTGAGCAGACTAAACACTATCTTGCCAATCTTTATGGAAATGCCTGGTTGGTGGACGAAGCAGGAGAATATAAATTTAAGATAGAATTTGAACCTCAGGGTAAAGTTACTGTTGGATTATACTTAGCTATTTTTGGTGTTGTAGTTTTAGTGTCCTTGATCATTTTTCAAAAAAATAAAAAAATATGAGAGAAACTAAATTCATTATCAAATTTATTATTCTGCCGGTATTTTTAACAATTGTTTTCAATCTATTAGAATATGGATTAATTTGGGATAAATATTATAATTTTTTATATCCAATGATATTGACCGCTGTTTTTATTACTAATATGCAGGTGCCAAGGTTAAGACGATTTTGGTTAGCTCTGGCTTATGGGGTGTTGTTTTTAATGGTTTTATTATATCTAACAGATCACATAAATTTATCGAATAATATTGGGAGTGCTGGTTTTGCAATATTAATTATTACTGTGCTGACCTATCTACCAGAATTGATTAATAAAGGTCATTTAGATAAATTTTGAATTTACTCTTATGGTATCTACTCCTGGAAATAAAATTAATGA
Source organism: uncultured Gammaproteobacteria bacterium (assembly GCA_964432475.1). GTDB lineage: Bacteria > Patescibacteriota > Microgenomatia > Daviesbacterales > UBA10151 > CAYSNN01. The sequence continues at coordinate 64,038 of CAYSNN010000001.1, read as the reverse complement.
GAAGATACTCCACCTTGAAGGTTTAAGGGGTTTATCCATGGTAGTAATAGTCTTAAATCATTTTGCGGCTGCTTTTTATCCTGCTATTATATTTGGTGAAAAAGCCCGTCAACATAACCCCTTTGAACTTTTTATTTATAAAACTCCACTTAACATTTTCTTTTCCGGGATCTTTGCTCTGAGTATATTTTATTTATTGAGCGGTTATTTTCTAAGCTATAAATATTTTAGGTTTCACAGAGAGGAATCTTTAATTCCGTCTATGATTAGAAGATATTTGAGACTCGTAATACCGACATTAATCTCAATATTAATCGCTTATACTCTTTTGAAATACAACCTATTCTATAATCATTCAGCAGCTGCAATTACCGGATCATCCATGTGGTTTGATAATTTCTGGAATTTTAATGCCGACCTTTATAGAGCAATTGTAGAGGGCATATTTATGGCCTCTATATTTATGGGTAACCTAACATATAATCCTGTTTTGTGGATGATGGCATATGAGTTGGCAGGTTCTTTTTTAGTCTATATCATTTTAGAAATATTCAAACATAAAAAGAAGAAAATTGTAATATATTTTATTTTTTTTCTTCTTTCTTTTGCCTGGAAAAGTTATTTAATGGGTTTTGTTTTTGGAATGCTTATTTGTAATTTGGAATACAGATCCCGGGTAAATATATTAATACGGGAGAATAGAATATTAGGAATCGCCTTTTTGGTAATAGCTATTATCTTAGGTTCTTTCCCTATTGCATCTGTAAAAGGTACACTGTATGAATTTATTAAAATACCGCTACTAAGTGAATCTAAAAATATAATTTTCTTTCAAACAACTGCTGCCTGCTGTATGTTTTTGGCAATAAAGAATTTAAGGCTCTTTAAAAAGTTTTTAGAAATTCTTCCTTTGAGATTTTTAGGAGGAATATCATTTTCAGTTTTCTTTTTACACCTTTTAATTATCGGTTCTTTTTCCAGTTTTTTGTTTAAAATACTTATTACCTACCTGGACTATAATATAAGTGTATTGATAACCTTCCTGATTTCATTGCCGATTATTCTGGTAACAGCCTTCTATTTTAATAAATATGTGGTTTTAAACTCTCTAAAAGTTGCAGATTATGCAGCAAGATTTATTAATGATAGAAGGATATAATTTATTTTTTGAATATATAAATACCTGTACTATTAATATAGTAACTGTCTATCCTGAACGGCAAGGCTATACTAAAAAAAGAGTGGAGTTTATATAAAAATGGTACAAAGGAAACATACCTTACTTCTGTGCTTTTATAACCTACCTTTTCTCCCTCAGATAACCAAAACTCTGGTGGATGAACGTTAATATGCATGGGGTCTGCCAACATTTCTTTTGTAGGAAAAGGGGTGGAAAAAATTAAAATGCCTTTATCTTTAAGCATCTTTTTAATATTAACTAATGCTTGAAATGGATTTTTAAGGTGTTCTAAAACTTCAAATGCAAAAATATAATCATACTTTTTATTTGTTTTTATACCTTTTTCAATATTCATAAGCTTAAAATTAATCCCTTTATGAATTTTTTTGGCTCTTTCTATTATAAATGGCGATACATCAGTTGCATCTACTTCAAAGCCCCTTTCATTTAAAATTTTTGCAAAAGCTCCAATACCACAACCTATCTCTAAAACTTTTTTCTTTTCTCCATTTTTTAATGGAAGGAATTTATCCAGAAATCTAATCCAGCCCAGAAAAAAACGATAATAAGACAACATCTCTTCATAACTATATTTTTCAAAGAACAGACCATAATATTGTTCATCAAATACCTTCTGCCCATGCCGCATGAGCTGCTTATTTTTTACCTTAATTGTGTATGACATTAGTTTTTGAAAATAAAGAAACAAGTATTGACAATTATTGGTAATTCGGTTTTTAAGGGGAAGGCCCTACTAAAAAATGAATGATAGCGATATATGAATGGTAAAAAGGAAATATAATTAAACCCCGTCTTCTTAAAGCCTAATTCTTTGCCTATATCAATCCATTCCTCAGGAGTTTTTACATTAATATGAGTAGGGTCAGCCAGAGTTTTTTTATTTGGATATGGAGAAGCAAATATTAAAACTCCATTTTTTCTTAATCTATCTTTTATATTTTTAAGAGCTTTTTTGGGATTCCTCAGGCGTTCTAATGTCTTTATTACGAAAATTAAGTTGAACTCATTTTTATTACCGGGAACTCTTTCTATGTTTTCCACCTTAAAACCAATATCTTTTTGTAATTTTCTGGCCTTATTGATAATAAATTCTGATATATCAGATGCTTGGACATCAAATCCCATTTCTTTCACCGCTTTAGGGAAGGCTCCAATTCCGCTTCCTATGACCAGAGTTTTTTCCCCGTGAAATTTCTTAATAGGATAAAGCTGATTCAGTAACCTAGTCCATCCCTTAAACCAGCGGTAAGCTTTAGTAAATTCTTTTTTATCGTATTTTTTATAGTAAAACCCAAAATATTTCCTATCGAAAGTTTTATCTCCATAGAGAGTAATTTTATCCATGTTATTAATAATTAGGACATTATACTATAAAGAAAATTTCTAATAAATTTTGGCAACTAAGGAATAAAGATTTTGTGAAAAATCGGGTTTTTGCAAATCTTCGTAATAAACTTTTAATGTCGGATCTTTATAAACAATCCTTAGTGCATCTGCATTATTTAAGATTAAAGCAGCTTGTTTGGAACTTGAACCCCACTCTTTGGCAACAAATGGATAATTTGGGTCATTCTTGAAATATAATACCGATCCTTTTGGTAATGCAGGATAAGCGGAAGTTACCTGTTTTATTAGTTGCTGCGCATACTTTCCTCTCTCAGCTGCCCAGTAGGTTGTTCTTTGTAAGATTGCCGATGTTGCAGAAAGTGTAAATAAGGAAGCGATTAGGATTACACAGAAGATTCTTAAAGTTTTTAATTGGTAAATACTTAAGATGATAAGACCTATGATGGTCCAGAAAGCAGCAAGTCCTGTTTCTAAGTATTGAGTTGATTTGTGGAGAGGGAGCAGGATTACGGGCAGCAAACTTAAAAGAAACCAGAAGATAAAAAACAATAGTTGTTTATTTAAAAAGTTTCTTTTTTTAATTAATAAATATGTGATGCTTGTTAACAGCAGCAATAAACTAATGAGAAAAGTTGAGAAAATGATATAGTAATATGATCCCCAATATCTCATCAGGTTTGGATTTAATTTAAATCCAGGAGAAACGAAATCTATTAACATTTCCGGTAAACCCAGGGCCCAACCCGTGTACCACATATATGAATTTAATATCGCTTTTAAACTAAAAACCATCTGGTATTGTTTCTCCGAGGTAGAAAAACCTATCATGGTAATTTCCAAATAGAGATAAGCGAATAGAATCAAAAAAAAGGGTATACTGATCCAAGCTTTTCTTATAGCTTTCTTAAGAGGGTAGCGGACGAAAAGTAAGGTTGTTATTAAAAAGGGTGTAATAGATGCAAGCTCATGGGAAGCCAGAGCTAAAAGGAATGTAAAAAATGATAAGAACGAATTTTTGAAGGTCAAGAGTAATGTTAATAGTAAAAATGTGGTTGCTCCTAATACCTGCATCCCTCCTGCCAGATAGTAAAGAGGGGAAAGTTGAGCGGAGGAAACTGTATAAAAAAATGCTACAAAAAAAGACAAGTATTTATTGTTGAAAAATTTAGTAATTAAACTATAGATAAGATATGCGTTTAGAAAAAGAAGTAGAAACTGCAAGATCCTGAAGGGATAAGGGTTTAATCCAAAGAGTGAATAAAAAATGTTAAAAAGTCCCTCTCTAAAAATAGGCCTATAAAAAGCAATACCTCTTTCCCCGAAAGAATGAAAGCCGAATAAATTGATAAATTTGACAATAGAACCATCAGTCTGACTTACTTTAAAATGAAAGAAATCATCTTGGGAAAAATAAGTGAAAATTGCCGGGTGATATAGAAATAAGGCACAAGTTAATATTATTAGAACTGGTAGTATTTTTCTCCGCATAGATTATATTATGGTTTATATCTTTTATTCCGGGGAGTCAGCTCGATAAGTCTTGCTTGGTATAAGCTTGCCTTGCCTACGGTATATTCAGATGCTTTATTAATGTCTATATATCTTGCCAGTAACCCACCTACATAAATGGCCTCAAGATGTATATTGATTACAACATAATCGGTTTTATCCAACAAATCCAGATATTCATTAACCTTGGGAGGCAAAGGTGGAAATTGGTATAAAGTATATTTATCACCTAAGACAAAATAAAAATCAGGTATTGATGATAGATAAACTGATTTGCCTTGAGGAATGATGCTTGTGATCTCCTTCCCTACATATTCATAATCCTGTTTGTGTGCAGTATATGTTTTATAAGACTCGAGGTAGGTTTTTATATTCATTATAACCAGATATGCAAAAGCAATTAAAATAGTAATGCCGGCAAATTTTTGGATCACTCTTTTTGATCTAATAAAATTATAATTTATTATTGTGCCTAGCAAATATAAAAATGGTAAAAAGTATATTGAATACCATTCTAATTTTCCAAGGAAGCAAATAGCCCAGCTTGAAATCAGGATAAAAACTAAAAATAAATGATTTAAATTTTTTTTAATCAGAGACCACCTGATGGTAACCAAAGTAAGGGTAATATATATCGCATATGTTACCTTCTCAATAATCGATCCATATTTATAAACAGCTTCGACATGAGAAATGACTAACTTGTGATAATGTCTTTGCAAAGATAACTGTTTTAAAAATGGATAATAATTTGGGGAAATACTTATTATCCAAAGTAACAGCGGAGCAATAAAGCCTAAGTACAAATATATATTCGGCTTAGTGAAGACTCCCGATTTTTTCTGAATCACGACAGTTGCAGCAATTGCTATAAAAAAAAGACCGGCAATTAAATGAGTAATACTCGCAAGTCCAATTGATAGACCTGCCAGAAAATAAATCAAATTTTTTTTAGGATTTGCTTTATTGAATGCATTCCTGAAAAGATATAACCCTAAAGTAATAAAAAATAAAACAAGGATTTCTGATCTGCCGATTCTTACTCCTTTTTGAAAGATTGGATCTAAAATTAGCAGTATCATTGATGAGAAGACTAAAAAATTACCAATCCTAGGTTTATAATTGATAGTTACAGATTTGCCCAATAAATAGTAGGCAAATAAGAAGATTCCTCCAATGATGACAGAAAGGATTCGTTGATTGATGATAGAGGTCCCAAAAACTTTAAAAAATCCAGCTAAACTAAATAGATATAAAGGAGGGTACCAAGAAAAATGATTATCGGCTCCAAATATAATTGTTCCCCAAAGATCAGTACCTATTCTGCCATATCTTAAGATATTGCTTGCAATATCTGCTAAATAAGCTTCATCAGGCCATATGCGCGGCTCGAATGGTAATAGAGAAATGGAGATGATTGTATATAAAGATACAATAAATAAAAATATCAGATTATATTTTAGGGTTGGTATTTTCATATCCAGATAACGATTATAGTAGCATAATAAGATATAATCTATTGGATGAGATTGACTGCAGGGTTTGCCTTTATCCCGGGATTATTTGTTCTTCTTTTGGCAGGTATATGTTTTGCTACCGATCATCAGGGGTTTGCGCAACGTCTGTTAATTTTAGTTTTTTATATTTTTTTACTGGGGACAGCTAAGTATTTATCGGAAATAAGACGCGATGAATAGCAA
>CAYSNN010000001.1:0-58237 GCA_964432475.1 uncultured Gammaproteobacteria bacterium | reverse complement strand
GTCCAAAAGTAGCCAATGATTTCCCAATAGTCCCGGACTCTTTACTTAAATCGTCTATGATTTTACCTTTCGTCTGGTCAGAGAATGGTGCAGAAGGGTTAGGGGAGTATTCGACATTTTTCCTTTGGTCTTGGCCGACCTCATTAATATCGGGTATTCTGGCAAATGTTGGTTTAGGTTTTGATATTATAGAAAGAGTACTTTTTTTAATACCCTTTTTGCTTATAGGGTGTATTGGAATTTGGAAATTTTGCGGAAGCATTAAATTAACTGATGCTGCCAGATTTATTGCCTCTTTGTTCTATTTAACAACTACTTATATTATTTTAGTTATTGATGGTGGACAATTATCTATAGCACTTGCCTATGCCTGGTTTCCTCTAGCCTTCCTGGCATTAGAAAAATCAATTATTGGAGGTTTTAATAAAAAAGTCCGGGCGGGTTTAGCAGTTTCAATTTTAGGTTTTTTTGATTTTAGATTTATTTATGTTTTATTGTTGCTTAGCCTGGCAATGTTTTTTTATCAATTGTTATTGGATCCTAAAAAAAGAATCTCTTTGTTTTTTGGCTGGATAAACAGTGGAGTAATTATTGGTATAATAGTGGCAGGGTTAAATGCTTATTGGTTATTACCGTTATTTAATAACCCCATCTCCTCCGGTACTTATGCTTTTTTTACCCAGACTTCTTTTTTAAGCTTTATAAATCTAGGTCATAGTATATTGTTGCTTACGCCTCATTGGTTTAAAAATATCTTTGGTAATATCACAACTCTTCGTCCTGAATTTATTTTTATTCCGATGCTTGTATTTTTAGCGCCTATTTTGCGCCCTAATAACCCCGTTGTCGGATTCTGGTTATTAATCTCTATATTTTCCATATTCTTAACTAAAGGATCATCGGAGCCTTTATCGGCAGCTTATCCCTGGCTTTTTTCGCATATACCAGGTTTTTCGTTATTTCGTGATTCAACTAAATTCTTCTTTCTTGTAGCGCTTTCGTACAGTGTCTTATTGGGAATAACTACGGAAGAAATTCTTAAAAGGATAACAAGACCTAAGCTTAAAAAAATTTTTATTATTTTTTTGTGTAGCTATTTTATATTGCTCCTGCGGCAGGTTTGGCTTGGGCAGATGACCGGTACATTTACTCAGCCCGTATTTCAACATGAGTTTGCAAACTTAAGTCAATTTATAGAAAGAGATAAGAATTTTAGCCGGATATTCTGGATACCCTCATTTCCTTCATTAGGTTATTCCAGCAAAATTCATCCCAGGGTGGAAGCTGCACGCCTGGTACAGCGAAGACCCTTCAACGCAGGGGTAAAGGGTACCTATGAAACATATAATTTCCTGAGAGAAGCACCTTACATGGGGGAAATTTTTGATGTTGCAGGAATTGGCTATATTGCTTATCCCTATCTTGATCAAAGACGAGACAATATGCATCCGGATAATATTAAATATTACTACACTTTCTTAGACCAACTCTCAAACAGATCCTGGTTAACAAGAGTAGATAATTCTACAATTCCACTTCTCAAAGTATCAGAACACCAGGATAGATTTTTCATCACACCAAATGCTTGGTGGGTGATAGGGTCAGATAGTGTCTATAATGAAGCCACAAAAAGCGCAAACCTAAAACTCTCTAAGAATGCGCTCATATTTACAGAGGAATTCTCTGAGTTAGGTCAAAGATTTGATGAAGTACCTCAGGCAAAAATAATTTTAAACCATAAAACGTCTCTGGATTTAGCTGCCAGCTTTTTAAAAAAGAACGATTTAATCTTTCCGGCTAACAGATTAAAACACGATCCGGACGCATCTGGTTGGTGGAAGCAAGAAGCAGCAGATTTAATTAACTGGAGGGATTTTCTTAAAACAAAATATGGTATTAATAACCAGGATTTTGACCTGGGTGGAGGATGGGCGGTCGGAGAGGGGGAGAGACAATTTACAATTTACAATTTACAATTTACAAAAGGAAAAATTCTGCTGGCAAGAGTTTTAGAAAGTACCAGGAGCGGACAGGTAAGTTTTTATGAAGGAGAAAGGTTAATAGGTCAAATTAATACAAAAAGTCCCGGTGATAATGTCAGATGGTTTGAAGTAGGAAGTTTAATTGATGATAGTGAGCTAACTATCAAAACTCAAGGTGAGATTAATGTGGTAAATGCCCTAGCTGTATTGCCGCTTTCCCTATGGCAGGGAAATAAAAACAAAGCAAAAGTTTATCAAGACAGAGTAGTCAGCTTTGGTAAAGGAGCTCATGAGGCAAGTGCTTCAGTCGGCTATAAACAAATTAATCCTACTAAATATATAGTTTCAATTCAAAATTTAAAACAACCTAGCATGCTTATTTTCTCGCAGAGCTTTGACAACAAGTGGAAATTAGACGGCAGGTCTCCCTTTCCGGTTTACAGTCTGTTGAATGGATATAGTATAGAAAAGAGTGGTCAATACGAATTGAGCTTTGAGCCACAAAGATATATCCTGCCCGGACTGGTAATCTCAATCTTAACCTTATTAGCCTCTCTATTCCTACTTTTAGTATAATGGAAGCTGATGAAGAAATTTTTGGAGATTATTGTTAACACCGCAACATTCAGGCAATCCGGCATAACGGTCGCGGGAACCATGTTAAATGGTCTGCTTGGTGCTTTATTCTATATCTTGGTCGCAAGGATTATGGGGCCGGAGGAATTTGGTTTATTAACTATTTCTATAGTTACTCTTACTCTAGTTGCTGATATGGCAGATATTGGTACTAACACCGGACTTATTCGTTTTGTGTCATCCAATTTAACTTATGATCAGGACAAAGCAATGAGATTTTTGAAATTAACCCTGGAGATAAAGATAGCAGTTTGGTTGGTTGTTTTCTTGATAATTTCCTTTTCCGCTCCGGTTTTGGCTCAGGAGATTTTTCATAAAGAGCAGCTAATTTTACCATTGCGCCTGGTAGCGTTTGGGGTGGGCGGAGCACTTTTATTTTCTTTTGCAACATCTTCCCTCCAGGCTTTCCAAAAATATTTTCTCTGGAGCGGAATAAATATTACGACAAATCTATCAAGATTAGCTTTACTCGTTTTGTTGATTTACTCTTTAGGAGTCAATATCCAAAGTAGTTTACTTGTATATATAATTTTACCTTTTTTTGGATTTTTTATGAGCCTTTACTTTTTACCAACCAGAAAAATATTGGAAAGCAAAAATGAGCTTATGCTTTCCAGAGAATTGTTTAAATATAATATCCCGGTGGCAATTTTTACAATAATTTCTGCTTTTTCATCCAGGTTAGATACATTTTTAAATGCAGCCTTGCTGAGCGCAAAGGAAGTTGGAATTTATGGCGCAGCCAACCAACTGGTACAAGTGGTACCCCAATTGGTTACTGCTTTAGGATTGGTTGCCGCTCCTAAATTTTCCGGCTTTCAAAATGACGGACAAATGGTTATTTATTTTAAGAAATTTCAACTGTTTGTTTCCGGCATTTTTTTATTAGGAGTTTTATCCATCCCTATAATATCCTACTTGATTCCAGTTATTTATGGGAAAGAATACCAACAGACAATAATCCCGTTTATCTTCTTACTTCTCGCTATGCTTGTTTTTCTTATTTCAGTTCCCGTTCACAGTAGTGTAATTTTTTATTTTGGCAGGCCGGATATATTTATAGGAGTTGCGATCGGCAACTTAATTCTAACAGGAGGATTAGGATATATAATGATTTCAAATTTTGGAATAATTGGCGCCTCAATTACAGTATTGGTTGGTACTGCGTTTAATTTTATTTACCCGTTGATTTGGTTACTAATCAAATTACGAAGATGAAAATTTGGGCACATACTATTGTAAATAATGAAGAAAATTTTATTTGGTTTGCTGTCATGAGTGTTGTAGACTTTGTAGATAAAGTGTTGATTTATGATACCGGTTCAACCGATGAAACAGTTAAAATTATTGAAGAAATTATAAAGATTAAAGGGAAAAAAGTGGAGTTTAAACAAGTAGGAGCAGTTGATAAATATGCCTTTACCAAAATGCGGCAGAGAATGCTTGAAGAGTCTGATTGTGATTGGATACTGATTTTGGACGGGGATGAAATTTGGTGGAATTCTTCAATAAAAAAATTAGTTAACGAAATCAATAAGAATGCACAAAGTAGCGGGATAGTCGTTCCTATGGTAGTTCCGGTAGGGGATATTTATCATATACAGGAAGAAAAGGCCGGCAGGTATAAAATTCTTGGCAGGACAGGCCACCTTAGTTTAAAAGTTATTAACAAAAAAATTCCCGGGTTGCATACAGATTTACCTTATCCAAAGGAAGGCTATTTTGATGAAGAAAATACAAAAATTCAGGAAAGAAAAGATATTATTTTTTTAGACGCGCCTTTTTTACATGTCACTCACCTAAAAAGATCCAGTCAGCCAAATAGAGAAAATAAATTTAAATATGAGTTGGGCAGTCAGGTTTCCGATAAATTTAATTTTCCGGAAGTTTTCTTCAGGGAATATCCGTCATCAGTCAGGTCTCCTTGGAATAGGATCTTGGGAGTGCAGTTATTTAGGGCAAAATTATTAACACCTATCAGGAAATTGAAAAGGAGAATACTGTTTTGAGTAATACTAACGGAACTGTAACCTTGGAATCTATGAGTCAGGCAGCTTGGTATAACCGCTGGACCTTGAGTCAGTTTAGTAAATTACTAAAAGGCGACATTTTAGAAATAGGATGTGGAATAGGAAACTTCACCAAAACTTTAGAAACATACGGTAATGTGTATGCAATCGATATTAATCGGGATTACATCGGGATTACAAAAAGAAAAATTAATAAAAAGGATCAGGCAGGTTTTGGGGATATAGAAAGCGGAAAATATTTTTTCGGAGAAAAATTATTCGATAATATAGTTTGCATTAATGTTTTAGAGCATATAAAAAATGACGAACAGGCGCTTAAAAACATGTATCAACTTTTAAAAGTTGGCGGCCACTTAATTTTGCTTGTACCAGCCCACCAATTTTTATATGGAGAAATAGATCGTGCAATTTTACACCACCGCAGGTATAGTAAAAAAAAGCTGACAAAGCTTTTAGAAGGATGCGGTTTTAATATTGTCAAAACAAAATTTTTAAATATATTAGGCGCCATCGGTTGGTTTGTTTCTGCCAAGGTTTTAAAAAATAACATGGTCGAAGAGGAAAAAATAAGAATTTTTAATTTAATTGCTCCCATTGCTTTATCGCTTGAACAAATTTTCGGTGCACCTTTTGGGCTTTCGATTTTGGTAATTGCTAAAAAGTAGTATGAAAACACTTTCTATTATTATCCCGGTTTTTAATGAAGAAAAAACAGTTAAGGAGCTGCTTAAAAAGGTAGGTGAAGTTAATTTGCAGAAAGATTTTAAAAAAGAAATCATTGTAATTGACGATTGTTCGACCGACCAAACATCTGCTGTCCTCTCGAAAGTAAAATTCGTAAAATTTAAATTTCTTCAGCATAAAAAAAATTTAGGTAAAGGGGCAGCGATCAAAACCGGGTTAAACGAAGCATCAGGGGAATTTATAATAATCCAGGATGCAGATTTGGAATATGACCCGTGGGACTATAATAGATTATTGGAACCCATTATACAAAACCGGTCAGAAGTAGTATATGGCACAAGGTTAGTAAATTACCCCTTAAAGCTTTGGGGAAGAAACAAAACCGTTTTACCTTCCCACTTAATAGCCAATAAATTCTTAACCGCATTATTTAATTTCATTTATGGCTCAAACCTGACAGATATGGAGACTTGTTACAAATTATTTTCGAAAGAGATTTTAAATAAGATAAGTTTAAAGTCCAACCGCTTCGAATTTGAACCGGAGATAACCAGCAAAATTGTCAAAGCAGGTTTTGATATTATTGAAGTCCCTATTAAGGTAAAACCGAGAAATTATGAGGAAGGTAAAAAGATCGGTTTTGTTGACGGATTAAAAGCTATTTGGACCATATTAAAATTTAGATTTTCCGATTAGCATCAATGAAAAGAATTATTAAACAATATAAAGCAATTATTTTTTTGATCCTTATAATTGCCCTTTCGGCATTATTAAGATTTCATAACCTCTCTAATATATATGTTTTTAATTTTGACGAAGAGTACCAGGCAACTTATGCGTGGACGCAAGTTTTGGACCCCCATCCTATTTGGATTGGGGTCAGTTCGTCTTTTTTGGATTTTTACCTTGGGCCCTATTTTACCTACTTTACGGCCATACTTTTAGCTATTTCTCATGGTGATCCGATGATTACTGCCTATTTTGCCGCCTTTTTAGGTGTTGTAACTACGGTTGCTGTCTTTTTTACGGGTTGGAAAATTTTCAGTTTAAAAACGGGAATTACCGCTTCACTGCTTTATGCATCCTTGCCGCTATTTGTTTTCTTTGACCAAAAGTATTGGAATACAATGTTTGTTCCGCTGATAACTATTTTACTTTTTGTGGCAATGTATTTAATTAAAAAATCTTACTGGTGGTGGGTATTATTTGCAGCGCTTTTTGGGGTTGTATTGGAAACCCACCTGGAACCAGCCCCCCTGATCTTAATTGGGGTTTGGTATTTTATTAAAGGCGGTTACTTTAAAAAGATAAAACTTCTACTTGTGTGTTTAATAGTGTTTGTTATCTTCTATTGGCCTTTGGCGGTTTTTGATTACAATCATAATTTTAGTAACTGGGCAATTTTTCCTAAGTTTAATGACCAGCTTAATCAATCAAAGATTGCCTTTAATCCAACTGCCAAGTATAAAACCCTTTTTGATAGTTTAGGGAGGTTTTGGTATTTAAAGCAAGGCAACCCTAATGCCGATGAGATAAATTTTGGTTGTACATCTTTATCAGTAAAACCGGAATTTAAAATCATTGATAAGTATGCCCACAGAACTTATGCACCCCGGTGGCTATCTTTAATTACTGCAGCTTCTTTATTGATTTTTTTGGCAGTAAGTATAAAGAGTAAAAGCAGACAAGAAAGATTATTGGGAATTTTTTTAGCGGCTGCTTTGCTATTTTTTACTATTTTCCCCGGCGGTTCCTCCGAGTATTACGCTTTATCTATATTGGTTTTGTTTACTTTTGTCCCGGGAATTTTAATTAGCAAAATGAAAAACTCTCAGTTACCTATTCTCTTAATCATTTTGGCGCCTTTGGCAGGAATTAACACTGTTTTAAAAATATCAGACGAGTTTAGCCTAAGACCTAAAAAGATATTAATAAATAAGGTAATGAAGGTTGTAGAAAATGATCCTTTTTCAATTGAAGGACGGGGAATATGTCACGATTATGAAGGGTGGAGATATCTTTTCAAAATTTATGGTAGAGTACCAAACCAAAGTTACACGGATAAAAACCTGGGGTGGTTATATCCTGATGAAATCAGTAAAGAGCCATCAAAATATACGGTAATACTGTCTGAAGACAGGATTCCTCTTAAAGAAGATCTTTCTCATCTACAATCTATTAAGGAAGGAGGCTACAGGGCATATATCAGAAAAAATGAGTAAGATAGCTATTTTATCCCGTTTCCAAAACAGAGTCCAAAGAGGGGCAGAAACATTTGTTTATGAGCTCTCCGGCAGGTTAAAAAAGAAAAACCAAGTGGATATTTTAACAGGCAGTGAGTCTGATTCATTAACAAAGATATTGTTGGGGAAATATGACATTGTTATCTCAATGAATGGGGGATTTCAAAGTTTAAAAGCATCAATAGGGCGCATTTTTAGTCCTTATAAACTGGTAATAGTTGGTGAGGCTGGGATAGGCAGGATAGCAATATGGAATACGGCAGTAGTTCAACCGGATGTATTTGTAGCGGTGACAGATTATATGGCGGAATGGGTTAAAAGATGGGCTTGGAACAGCAGGGTTGTTAAAATAAATAACGGAGTGGACCTAAATAAATTTACACCAACAGGTTCTAAGGTTAATTTAGGGTTGCCGAAACCCATTATTCTAACTGTAGGTGCTCTGGTTTGGTACAAATATCACGATAAGGTGATTAGGGCGGTTGGGGAGGCTGGGGGAGGGTCTCTTTTAATTGTAGGGCGGGGGCCGGAAAAAGATAAATTAGAAAAAATAGGTAGAAAGCTCTTAGGAGACAGGTTTAAGATTGTCAATTTCAATTATGAAGATATGCCAAAAATATACAGGTCCTGCAACCTTTTTACCTTGCCGTCTTGGGACAGAGAGGCTTTTGGTATTGTTTATATAGAAGCAATGGCTAGTAATTTGCCTGTTGTTGCGCCGGATGATTCTCCAAGACGAGAAATTGTAGGAGAAGCAGGGATTTTAACTCAGGTAGGAGATTCAAAGAAATATGCAAAAGCCATAACAGATTGTTTGAATACAATCTGGGATGATAAACCAAGAAAACAAGCAGAAAAGTTTTCTTGGGAAATACAAGCTGAAAAATATCAGCACTTAATAGATGATAAAATGAATACATGATCTCTGCGGTGATTGTTTACTTTGATGAAACCGAGCAAATTGAAGCTTGTTTGGAAAGCGTAAAAGATTTTGCGCAAATTGTTATTATTGATATCGGATCCTCAAATTATATTTCGGAAATAGCAAAAAAATACCAAGCACATATTTATAAACATGAATTTGTTCGCTATGTTGAGAAAGTGCGCGATTTTGCTATTTCTAAAGCCGCGGGGGATTGGATTTTAGTTTTAGATCCTGATGAGCAAATTAACAGTAATTTAAAGGTTAAGTTAAATGAGGTTGTAGCAGAGAAAAAGTTTGCAGCAGTTAATATTCCCAGAAAGAATATCTTTTTTGGTCGCTTTATTGCTCATACTAATTGGTGGCCGGATAAACATGTCCGTTTTTTTAAAAAAGGATTAGTTAAATGGAACAAAACAATTCATCAGTATCCAATAGTTTCAGGTAAAGTCTTAGATTTAGAAGCTAGAGAAGATTTTGCCATACTACATTATGGTTACAGGTCCGTAAAGGAATTTATGGACAGGCAAAATAGATACTCCACCATTGAAGCTGAAAATCTTTATAATAGCGGGGTTAAATTTTCCTGGTTTAGTTTTTTTTGGAAACCAGGCAGAGAATTTTTAGTTAGATTCATAAGACACGCCGGATTTCTTGATGGGTTTTACGGATTTACACTAACAATTTTAATGATGATTTATCAAATGGAGGTAATGGTTAAGTTGTGGGAACTGGAGAGACAAAAGTGATGATTTGGGCCATTTTAGGTATAGGGATTTTACTGAGACTTATCAGTTTAAACCAAAGCTTATGGTTTGATGAAGGCATCAATATCATGGCCGCCAGGAGCTTTTCTTTTTTGGGGATGCTGACCCAGTATGCAGTTGCTGATTTCCACCCCCCTGGTTGGTTTGCAACTTTATGGGTCTGGGGGAAACTATTCGGTTATTCTGAAACTGTCCTAAGAATTCCCTCAGTAATATTTGGCATAGTAACAATATATATTACTTATCTTATAGGTAAAAAATTGGTCTCCCCAAGAATAGGTTTGCTGGCGGCATTGCTTCTCAGTATCAATCCTTTGCATATTTATTATAGTCAGGAAGCAAGAATGTATGCCTTAGCAGCCTTAGCAGTAACAGTTAATCTTTATTTACTTACCAGAGTAATTCAAGGAGAAAAAGTAAATACAATATTACTCATTTTCAGTAATCTTTTTATTCTTTTGTCGGATTATATTGCCTATTTTATTTTTCCAGCACAATTAATCTTTCTGTTACTTTTAAAAAGAAAAGAAATTGTCAAAAAATGGGCCATCGGGTTAACTGCCGCGGTCATTCTGAATTTTTTTTGGTGGCCTATATTTTTAAAACAACTGGATACCGGTGCAACTGCTTCTGCAAATTTACCAACTTGGAAATTTGTCAACGGAGGATTTGACTTTAAGACGCTGCCCTTAACTTTTGTAAAGATCATTATCGGCAGAATTAGTTTGGCTAATAAACTTATATATGCAGCACTGCTCCTGCCGGTTGGCAGTCTGTTTGTATACATACTATGGAGTGGTATCGCAAAGCTGGACAGCATTCCTAAAAAATTACTATTATCCTGGGTAATTGTTCCTCTCTTGATTGCGACTATTATTTCTCTAATAATTCCGGTTTTCAGTTATTTTAGAGTGCTTTATATTGTCCCCGGATTTTTGATCTTGCTGGCATTTGGTATTTTATCGTTTAAAAAAAGGTTGAGGTATGGACTTTTAGTGATTGTTGTTTTAACAGAGCTTTTTTGTTCCTTACTTTATTTATTAATCCCCTCCAATCAAAGAGAAGATTGGAAAGGGTTAGTGGCCTTTTTTAAAGATATCAAGCCGGAAATTATCCTGCTTGAAAGCTCAGGAACGTTTCCTGCTTTTGAATATTATGCCCAGGGGACTCTAAGTGTTAAGGGGGCGTTGAAAGATTTCCCTGCAAAAGAGGAAAGTTCAGTTTCAAATCTAGGAGATTTATTAATAGATTACAATGAAGCGTATTTAGTTGATTATTTAGTGCAAATTAGTGACCCAAACAGATTAGTAGCTAAAAGATTGACTGAACTCGGGTATAAGAAGAAGGATATTAAAAACTTTAACGGCATAGGGTTTGTTTATCATTATATCAGGGAATAACAATGGCAAAGATTCTATTGTTTGTTATAATTATTATCCATTCTTTTGTATTAACAAAGATAATATTTTTTCCATACCCTGAAGTTTTTATCTATCCGTATTTAACTAACCATGGGCTTAAGCCCTATGCACAAATTTTGGATCAGCACTTTCCGGGACTTATGTTTTTACCGGTCAATTTCGATAATTTGGGAATGACAAATGAGACTATTGCAAGAGGTTGGTTAATAGGTATAGTTGTAATTACTCATCTGCTTTTGTTTTTAATATCAAATTATGTTTTTAAAAACCGATATAAAGCTCTTTTGGTAAATGTTCTTTTTCTAGTTTGGCAACCCTTTTTTGAGGGTTGGGTTTTTTGGATTGATTCATTTTTACCGCTAATATTATTACCAGCCTTTTACGCTTTTATTAAAAGAAAGTTCTTTTTGACAGGATTATTACTCGGCATAGGTATTGTTTTTAAACAGGTATTAATTCCCCTCTCGGTCTTAGTTTTACTTTATGTTTTTTGGAAAGAAAAAAGATTCAAAAATGTTTTGGAATATTTAACAGGACTCCTGTTTCCTATTGTTTTGGTAATTACCTATTTTTGGGCTATCGGGGTTTTGAGGGATTTTTGGTACTGGACTGTTGTTTTTAATTTGACAACATATGCCCAGTTTGGCAGAGGATCAGGTCCGATGCCAGCACATTTATCCAGGGTATTTTTAGTGTTTGGTTTTCCCTTGATAAATTTTAGAAAAATTAAATTAGCCCAAGTGCAGATTCTGTTAATCTTTTTAGCCGGAACATTAATTGGTCTTTCCACCAGATTTGACTTTGTGCATTTCCAGCCTGCTTTACCATTTGCATTGATTGCTACAGTTTATGCATCAGGATGGTTAGGGGGATTGGGGAGGGTGGGGATAATAAGTTTGTACAGTTTGATTCTGATCTGGTGGCTGGCTATTTTTTACAAAGGCCACTTAGGAGATCGGGTAATCTCTTTTGATCCTGATACCAAAAACCTGGCAGAAAAGCTTAAAGGTTATACCCGGCCATCGGAGAAAATATTTGTATATGGCGCTGCGCCGCATCTTTACCAAATGTCTGAGACTTTGCCTGCAGGAGATGTTTTTGTATTTCAATTTCCTTGGTTTTTGCAAGTAGCCAAGGAGCGGATTTTAGCCGGTATTGAAAAAGACAGGCCGGAAATTATAGTTTCTAACCGGACACTACAAATCGAGGGAATTAAGTTGACTGATTTTGCCAAAGAGATTGATCAGTATATTGGCAAAAATTATGAGAGAATAGATGTTGTTGGGGATACAGAAATTCTGAGGAAAAAATGACCGGTAAAATATCTGTTGGCATGGATATATCGCAACTGGCTCACCCTGGAGGTGTGGCAGCATATACTCAAAACTTAAGTGAAGGATTATCTGACATTACGGGCTTGGAAATGGTTTACTTTTTTTCTTCCCTTAGAAAAAAAGCCCCTCTTTTTATCCATGGGAACGTCAAATCATATAGATTACCGCCAACGCTTTTTGAACTGCTTTTTAACAGATGGAGAAATATAGATATTGAAAAATTTATCGGTCAGATTGATATTTTTCACAGTTCTGACTGGATTCAACCTCCAACCAAGGCTAAGAAGGTGACTACTTACCATGATGTAGTCCCTTTAAAATATCCTGCCTGGTCTCACCCAAAAATAGTAGCTGTCCACAAAAGAAGATTAAGGTTGGTGGAAAAGGAAGTAGACTGCGTAATTGCAGTTTCTGAGTCTACCAAAAGAGATTTGCTGGAGGTTTCCCATATTCCCGAAAGTAAAATTACTGTTGTTTATGAGGCGCCTGCGGCAGATTTTAAACCCCAACCTCCGGAGCAGATAAAAAGATTTAAAGAGAAATATAAATTACCTGATAAATTTATCCTGGCGATTGGGGGAATAGGGGAGAGAAGGAATTTGGTCAGGATAAAAGAAGCGTGCAGAGATTATCCTCTAATAATTGCAGGCCATACACTCCCCTGGTTGAGTATCAGTGAATTGGAACTGCTTTATAGTTCTGCTCAACTTCTGCTTTACCCTTCACTCTATGAAGGCTTTGGTCTGCCGATACTGGATGCTCAGGCTTGTGGATGTCCTGTGGTTACTTCTAATGTTTCAGCTATGCCCGAAGTAGCCGGAAGGGGAGCTATATTGGTAAATCCTTATTCCACAGAAGATATAACCCGGGGAATTAGGGATATTGGGGAAGTCAGGGAAGAGTTAATAGAAAGGGGACTGGAGAATGTAAAAAGATTTTCTTGGAAAAAAGCAGCCCAACAAACAGCCCAAATTTACCGCAATTTAGTAAACTCAAGTGGCAAAACCTAAATTTTCAACACAATATAAAATACTGCTTGCTATTTTACTTGTTGCTTCAGGTTTAAGGTTATGGAATTTACAGAATATCCCTCCGCATTTAAGAAATGATGAAGCTGCATTAGGCTATAACGCTTACTCGATATTACAAACAAATAAGGATGAACATGGGCGGTTTCTTCCTGTTGTTTTTCAGTCATTTGGTGACTTTAAGATGGGTCTTTATGTATATCTGACAGTCCCGTTTATTTCTGTCTTAGGGTTGAATGAAGTTGCTGTGAGAGTGCCTTCAGCACTGGCCGGGATCATATCGGTTTGGCTAATATATGAAATCATGAATCTACTCTTTGCCAAAATCAGATTAGCTTTTATATCCGCTCTTATTTTTGCAATTTCTCCAATTAATATAGCTTTTTCCAGAGGAGCCTGGGAAGTAAATGTATCTTTGGCTTTGACTCTGGCGGGAATTTATTTTTTCCTAAAGGCATTTTATGGGAAAGATATCTTAATTGTATTTTCTGCCTTACTTTTTGGGTTAACCTTACTAACTTCTCATACAGCAAAATTTTCAACTCCTGTTTTAATACTGATCCTATCTTTTTCTTTTTTCAATAAATTGAGAAAAATAAACAAAAAATTGATTTTATTATCCTGTTTGATAAGTTTATTATTTGTTATTCCGATACTACAAAGTATTATCGGTGGCCAAATCACCAGACTTACGACTCTTAGCATATTTTCATACCAAAGCGGTTATCCTCTTTTTCAGTCAATATTAAACAGATGGTTTTCTTTTTATGCCCCAAGCTCGCTTTTTCTTAGTGGTGACACTAATCCTCAACATACTGCCCCAAATACCGGCCCCTTTTTGTTTCTAGACATAGTATTTTTGATAGTTGGAATTATTACACTTGTAAGAGCGGGAACAAAGCCTCAAAAATTGTTTATTTTCTTAGGACTACTGCTTTTATCACTGCCTTCTGCCCTGACTATTGAAAAAGTAAATTTTGAAAGAATACTTCCTGTTTTTATGCCGATAATTATATTGATGGCAATAGGAATAGACAAGCTTTTGGAAGGTTTTAATAAAAGATTTATAAGTGTTCTGCTTTTTACCTTAATATTTTTTTATTCTCTGAATTATCTATATTTTTTAGACCAATATTTTGTGCATGGGCCGAAAAAGAACGATGCCTGGCAATATGGTTATAAACAAATTGTAGAAAAAGTTAATACCTTTCAGTCTCAGTATCCGCAAGTTTTAGTACAACAAAGCTACGAACATCCCTATATTTTCTTCCTTTTTTACCAAAAGTATGACCCAGAAAGATATCAAAGGGTTGTTAAAGAAGTTTTTATACCAAATAAAGAGGGTAAAGATATGGGTTTGGTCTCAAGATTAGATAATATTGAATTCTCAGATATTGATTGGTCGGTCAAAAAACCTGAGGCCGGGATTTTATATGTAATGCCGGTATACAAACTGAATCAGCAGTCAAAGTATTCTTCTTCTTACAAATCGGTAGGGGAGATTAAAGATTTAAACGGTTTTCCATTATTTAAAATAATAGAAACTATATGAGCAGAAAAATGTTAATTGCTTTAATTGTAATTGTTACTCTCAGGGTTTTAGTGTTCCTTAATTTTAGTGTCAAAAACTGGGGATTTCTTATACCGCTACTGATAACAGCGTTTGGGGTAATACTGATACAGAAAAAGGTAAAAAAATCAGCTTGGCTTTTTTCGGCAATTTTTCTTTTCGTAATATCAACAAGTGTTTTAGCTGGGCCTTTTGACTTCGGCATTAAGGGAAATCTTGTACCGGTCTGGTTAACCGATGAGCAAAGAAGAGAGCATGGGCTAAACTACGATAATTTAGAAGTTTTGATCATGCATAATAAGGTTGTCAATTACTGCCTATCTTATTTAAGCCATTACCTTGATTATTTTAGGGGAGATTTCCTTTTTACAAACGGCATTTTTTTGTATTTGTTTGATGCTTTATTTGCGGGGATAGGTTTTTGGATAATAGTGAAATCACCAAGGGGTTGGGAGGCAATCTTAATCTGGCTGTTTGCTGCACCTCTCGTACCAGCTTTAGATTTTCAGCCGCCCAATGTTTTAAAGGCAATAAATATGTACCTGCCTTTTATAATAATCAGTAGTTTTGGCGCCATAAAATTAATTAATCTGATTTTTAGACTGGCAAATAGAGTAAAATAATATGGTATGAAAATTGCCATAGATGGATACGAGGCAAATGTCAGACAAAGACTGGGTTCTTCCCAAGTTGCCTTTGAACTTCTAAAAAGTTTGGAACAAACAGATAGGGTAAATGAATATACAATATTATTGCCCTCTCCCCCGCTGGAGGATTTGCCCAAGGCGAGAACCGGCTTTAGATATAAAATCCTAAAGCCCAAAAGGCTTTGGACCCAAATTGCCCTCCCGCTTTATTTATATACAAGTAAAACAAAACCCGATTTATTTTTCTCCCCCACACATTATCTGCCAAGATTTGTTCCTTCCGAAGTTAGAAAGGTTGTCACAATATTTGATTTATCTTTTTTACATTTCCCTGAGATGTTTACAAAAAGTGACCTTTGGAAGCTGAAAAACTGGACAAAGCTTTCTATGAAAACAGCAGACCATATTATTACCATTTCCAACTTCTCCAAGCAGGGTATTATAGAACAATATAAAGTTGATGAAGCCAAAATTACTGTGGCATATCCAGGATATAATAGAGAAATTTTCAATTTAAATAAGATTAAAAGCAAGTATAAAGTGGGGGATAACTACATTATATATATAGGGACGCTGCAGCCAAGGAAAAATTTAATAAGATTAATCAATGTAGTTGCAAAAATTGATGGTTTAAAGCTTTTGGTAGTTGGGAAAAGCTCAGGTGAGGGTAGAGAAGGCTGGATGTATAAAGAAATACTGGAAAGGCCGAAGCTTTTAGGCATTGAGGATCGGGTAGTTTTTACAGGATACGTAGAATCCAGTGAGCTGCCAGTTCTTATATCCGGTGCTTTAGCTTTAATCCAACCTTCTTTGTGGGAAGGGTTTGGTATTACGGTGGTGGAGGCAATGGCCTGCGGGGTACCGGTACTTGTTTCCAATATTTCTTCCTTACCCGAAGTGGTAGGTAACGCAGGACTGCTATTTGATCCGTATTCTGAGGATCAGATGGAGCAGGCAATCCGGACAGTTTGTCACGATAAAAAACTTAGGATGAGGCTTGTAAAACTAGGCCTTAAGCAGGCTAGAAAGTTTTCCTGGGACAAAATGGCAGAGGTTATATCAAAGGTTTTTGAAGCACTTTGATGGTATACTTGATATCACTATGCTGTTTCTAGAACATATCGGAATCAGTAGCAAGCACGGATTTCCTTACTTATTTTTTAAAGATAAAATGGGGAGGAAGTTAACATTTACACAAAGTTTATCTAAAATGATTAACAGAATGCTAAACTACGTCTTGGACCTGGAGCTTTTAATAGTCAGGATTGCCGGATTAATTCCAATCTACACAATCAGGTATCTGATATATCTTGCAGCCGGTGTAAGAATTGGCAAAAATTCACATATTCATATGGGTGCTCAGTTTTTTAATCCGGCAAAAGTAGATATTGGCGAGGGGACAATCATTGGCCAGAATGCTTTTTTGGATGGGAGGGATAAACTAACCATTGGAGATTATGTAGATATTGCCTCCGATGTGATGATACTAAATTCAGAGCATGACATAAACTCTGAAGATTTTCACGCAATCTGTGCAGCTGTTTACATAGCAAACTATGTATTTATTGGTCCGAGGGCTATAATTTTACCCGGAGTTAAAATAGGCAAAGGAGCAGTGATTGCAGCCGGAGCTGTAGTAACTAAAGATGTGGGAGAATACGAAGTAGTTGGAGGGGTGCCGGCAGCGGTGATAGGTGAAAGAAAAGTTAAAGATCTGCATTATAAGTTAGGAAGAGCAAGGCTGTTCCAATGAAAAAAATATTTATTTTTTCCTCGATATTACTTTTAATATATATGGTCTGGCCCGGGCCAAGTCAGATTTCGGATTTCAAAGCTTTGCCTAATTCAGATAAATCGGACCTGGCAGGAGATACCTGGCAAATACCCAATGTCTCAGCATATTTTTCCAACAACTATCGGGAATTTGTCATTCCGTTTTATAGAGCAAATTATTGGAAAGGTACTTTTTTACCATTACCCCCGCTTAGATTAAATTATCCCCCTGAGTTTTCTTGGAATGTGATTAAAAAGCATACCGATTCAACGTATTTAGAAGAATTGGTGTATCCTTTAAGAGATTCAATTTACATAAATGGTTTTGAACCCTTTTATCCTGACAGTACTCCAAAATATTGGGGTGCTTCCCAGTTTAATACGTTTGGTCATAAGTGGGACACAAAAGTTACACTTCGTTTCTACCCTTCCCCTCTTTGGGTAAGACTGCTTGTTTGGATAGGGATAGTTTTAAGCACGATATATTTATATAAGTTGGGTCGAAAGGTGATAACAAGTTAATGAAACAGCTAGCTACAAAAATTAATTCGCTTCTTTTTTGGCCGGTTCTTTTTCTATTTATATTTATTCCTCTCTATCCAAAGTTTCCCCTACTTAATGTTAAAGGGACTTTTGTGGCAATTAGATTGGAGGATACTTTAATTGCTTTTGTAATAGTTGTATGGTCACTAACTCTTTTATTGTCTAATGAAGTAAAAAATTTTTTTGCATACAGAACAAATCAGCTAATAATACTTTTTTTGAGTATTGGTTTACTTTCTCTTTTTTCCGCGGTTTTTTTAACTCATACAGTGAGTTTAAATTTGGCTTTATTTCACTGGCTACGTAGAGTTGAATTTATGTTACTGCTTCCAGTTGTTGTTTCTGTTTTTAAGACAAAAAAACAGCTGGTTTTCAGCTTAGTTGTCCTGTCATTGGTTTTACTATCAACGAATATATATGCTTTAGGGCAGCAATATTTAAACTGGCCTGTTATATCGACAACTAATTCAGAGTTTGCGAAAGGATTAATTTTAAGGTTATCCCCTGAGGCAAGAGTGAACTCTTCATTTGCAGGGCACTATGATTTTGCAGCATTTTTAACGATGGCTTTATGTTTAATGGTGCCGCTGTTTTTTGTAGCAGGAAAAAGCATTAAGTTTTGGATCTTAATTCTGGGTGCTTTTTCCTCAGTAGTGCTTGTAATGACATCGGCAAGAGTTTCGTTTGTTGCAGCAATCTTCGGAATTGTAGCATCACTTTTTTTAATCGGCAAAAAAAAATACCTGCTGTTTTTAGTCATTGTTTTAGCTTTGGTTTTGGTATATCCCTCAAATTTGAGAAATCGGCTTATTTCAACAGTTACAGTAAATCTTCTAAACCAATGGCAGAGTTACCAGGGTAAGACGGATGATCAAAGAATAAGAAATAGGCTGAATATTCCAACTTTGGCTATAAAGACATCGAGTAGCTCGGCTGAAACGTCTACCTTTGCAACAGATTCGGCTGTACCAACCGACATCACTCCCGGTGAACCTGTGGATACTACTGAACTTGGGGTTTATAGATCTTTTTCTATCAGATTAAACATAGAATGGCCAAGAGCTATTGCGGCCTTAATAAAAAATCCAATACTGGGAACAGGTTATTCATCTCTGGGTATTGCTACAGATAATGACGTATTGCGTTCACTGGGGGAGGTGGGTTTACTGGGTACCTCAGCGTTTATACTGCTTTTGATCGATATCTCAAAAAGAATTTGGGTTTTGTTTAAAAGCAGTGAAAAATTTATCAAATATTTCTCGGCAGGAGTTTTGTCTTTAATGCTGGCCTTTATTTTAAACAGTTTGTTTATTGATGTTTTTGAGGCGTCGAAAGTGGCCTCTTTGTTTTGGATGATTCTAGGGTTAAATTTGGCAGCTTTAAAATTCAAATGAAACTAATTAATGTTTTAAAAAATCAATATTTGTGGTTGACTCTTATTTTACTAATTGCACTAACCGCCAGACTCTATAGAATTGATTCACCTATTGCTGATTGGCATTCTTGGCGGCAAGCGGATACCGCAGCGGTAACAAGGAATTTTGTAAAGGAAGGCTTAAATGTTTTATACCCCCGCTATGATGATATGTCGGGAGTTTCTGAAAACCCACTAGCAAATCCTGCACGTTTCAGATTTGTTGAGTTTCCGATATACAATTTGGCAACTTTACCCTTTTATTTATTTTTCGGGATAGATGATAAATATTCCCGGCTTGTTTCAGTTTTGTTTTCACTCGGGAGTATTGTTTTTTTATATTTTATCTGCAAAAGATATTTAGGAAAAATAAATTCACTTTTTACTGCAGCCATCTATTCACTTCTTCCATTTAATGTATTTTTTTCGCGGACTACCCTACCTGAACCCACATTTCTTTTTTTTGCTTTGGGAATGATGTATTTTGTTGATAAGTGGATTTGGGAGAGAAGGGTGATTTGGGGTATTTGGGGGGTGTTGTTTACTATGCTGGCGTTTTTAATAAAACCTTGGGCATTATTTTTTACACCTCCTTTAATATATTCTGCCCTGATTAATTCTAGAAGTATTAGGGATTTTTCAAAAAAGTTTGTCTTACCGGGAATAATTGCATTGCTTCCGTTTGTTATTTGGAGACTTTGGATTTTACAGCAGCCCCAGGGAATCCCCGCATCAAACTGGTTGTTAAATGGAGATCATATCCGTTTCCGTCCGGCATTTTGGTGGTGGTTAGTATCCGAGAGATTAGGCAGAGAGATATTAGGGGCAACCGGCTTAGTATTGTTTGTTTTAGGTTTAATTGCCAGGCCGAAAAATCTCTTTCTTCATATTTGGGTTTTGTCCATTTTTTTATATTTTATTGTTTTTGCCACAGGAAATGTGAGACATAATTATTACCAGTATATTTCTGTGCCGGTGGTTGCAGTATTTTTCACTCAAGGATTTCTGTTTCTAACAAGAGGTGTTCCGGCATTTTTGCCAAGATTTTGGACCATAGCAGTTGCCTTGCTATTTTTACCTTTGTCTTTCTATTTTAGCTGGACTCAGGTAAAAGGATTTTACCAAATAAATAATCCGGTGATTATCGAAGCGGGAAAGCTCGCGGATAAAATTTTACCAAAGGATGCAGTGGTGGTTGCGCCATATAATGGTGATACTGCATTTTTGTACCAGACTAACAGACCGGGTTGGCCTGTAACTGCGTTGCCGCTGGTTGATTTAGTTTCCGATTACGGAGTAACTCACTTTGTTTCTACCTCACGGGATGATAAAACAAACTGGGTATTAAGACACTTCCGTATTTTAGAAAATAATCCTAAATTTGTGATTGCTGATTTAAGGTTTATTGAAAAACCTTTAAATCCTAAAGACCCGGAGCCTTAAAATGAAGATACTGATGTTAACACCATATCTTCCATATCCTCTTTTAACAGGTGGCCAGACCAGATCATACAACTTAATTAAAAGGTTATCGCAGTTGAACCATGAAATAACTTTATTTTGTTTAGTGAAAGATGACAGTGAAAGGGAATATGTACCAGAGCTGCAGAAGTTTTGTACGGAGGTTCAAGTTTTTAACCGTCCACAAAAGCCGTGGACCTTAATAAATATTTTACGGACCGGATTTAGTTACTTCCCTTTTCTGGTAATAAGAAATTGGGCCTGGGGTGAAAAAAAAGCTATACAAGAAAAATTAAAGAGAGGTCAATTTGATTTAATTCACGCAGAAACCTTTTATGTGATGCCCCATATTCCAAAAACCAATATTCCAATACTTCTTGTTGAGCAAACAATTGAGTATTTAGTCTATCGTCATTTTGCAGACGAGTTTAAGCTGTCGTTTATTAAACACCTTTTATATATCGATGTTTTAAAAATGAAGTATTGGGAATTAAAATATTGGCAGAAGGCAGCAAAAGTGGTAGCTATGTCCGAGCAAGATAAAAAATCAATGTTATCCCAATTACCAGGCTTAAATGTAGATATCGTACCCAATGGTGTAGATAGCCGTTTTTTTGGAGAAAAAGTTAAAGAAAGGTTAAAAGATCCGATCATTCTTTATTTGGGAAACTTTACTTGGCTGCAAAACAGAGAGGCGGTAAATATATTAGTCAATCAAATATGGCCTAAGGTTAAAACTATAATCCCGAGTGCAAAGCTTTGGATTATCGGTAAAGATGCCAAGGAATTTTTTCCAAAGCTTGGGTCCAAAGATATCAGAGTAGAGGAAGTGCGGGACGTCCGGGCAGTTTACCAACAAGCCTCGATTCTAGTTGCACCTATTTATGGCGGGGGAGGGACCCGTTATAAGAATTTTGAGGCATTTGCGTCCGGTCTGCCGGTTGTGACGACCCCTATCGGGATTAGAGGTACTAAAGCTAAAGATGGTGTTGAGGTAATTATAGAAGATAATCCTGCCGATATAGCCGATGCGGTTGTACGGTTGCTAAATGATAAAAAGCTTTATAATAAAATCATAAAGAAAGCAAGGGAGATGGTAAACGTAGAATATGATTGGGACCCGATTGCAAGTAAGTTAAGCAGTATTTATCAAAGTTTGGGAGGAAGATAGATGAGAATCGGAATAGATGCCAGGTTTTATAGTGAGTCAGGGGTGGGAAGATATCTAAGAAATTTGATCAGCAATTTAATGGTTTCAGACAAAAAAAATGAGTATTTCATTTTTTTATTGCCGAAGGATTTTGATGAATTTGAAAACTCTAAAAACTTTCAAAAGGTTAAGACTGAATGCAGCTGGTATGGTTTTGCAGAACAATTTAACCTGCCTAAACTTTTAAAACAGTACAATTTAGACTTAGTTCATTTTCCCCATTTTAACGTACCCATTTTTTATACCGGAAAATTTGTAGTGACAATTCATGATTTAATTCATCAGCATCATGCCATGACACGGGCAACAACCTTAAACCCTTTTACTTTCAAAATTAAACAATTCGGTTATAGAAAAGTATTTAAAACTGCAGTAACAAAGTCACTTAAGGTTTTAGTCCCTTCTGAGTCGGTTAAAAAACTTTTAGTTGATGAATGGAATGTAGGTACGGAAAAGATTATCGTTACTCACGAGGCAGTGGATAACGAAATACTTTCCATAAATGAAAAAATTGCCGGAAAAAATATTGAAAAAGTTCTGCAAAAGTTTAAGATAAACGGTGATTTCATATTTTATGTGGGAAATGCGCATCCGCATAAAAATGTTGATGGGTTGATAAAGGCGTTCCTTATATTAAAGCAAAGATACCCCAATTTGAAATTAGTGCTTTCAGGTTATGATCATTATTTTTGGGAAAGGGTAAGAAAAGAATCTAATGATCCATCTATTATTTATACAGGGTTTGTTTCAGATGAAGAGCTGGTAGCGCTTTTCAAATCAGCCAGGCTTTTCGTATTACCATCCTTTGAGGAAGGATTTGGCATACCTGTTTTAGAAGCAATGGCTTGCGGATGTCCGGTGGTTTGCTCAAATACCTCCAGCTTACCGGAAGTTGCAGGTAATGCTGCAATTTTTTTTGATCCATCAGATCAAAAAGATCTAATTAATAAAATATCTAAAGTTTTGGATGATGAAGACTACAAAAAAAGCCTTATTTCAAAAGGTAAAAAAAGAGTTAAATTATTTAATTGGAAAAGATTGGCTGAACAGACTTTGGAGGTATATAAAAAATGCGTGTTGCCTTAGTGCATGATGATTTAGTCCAGTGGGGAGGAGCGGAAAGAGTGCTGGTTGGGCTTTGCGAGATTTTTCCGGATGCTCCAATTTTTACATCTGTTTTTGATTATAGTAATCCCCAGCTTTTGCAAAACTTTGGTACAAAAAAAATTTATACTTCTTTTTTACAAAAAATTCCCGGATGGAAAAAACTATATAAAGTTTTCTTGCCGCTTTACCCTTTAGCTTTTGAGCAGTTTGTGTTTGATGGATATGATTTAGTTATTTCTCATACCACCCGTTTTGCAAAATCTATAATTACAAAACCTGAGACTTTGCATATTAGCTATTGTCATACACCGCCCAGATTTTTATGGAATTATTCAGGAGCAGAAAAATATAAGATTGGTCAGTTTCTTCTAAGCAATTTAAGAATTGCTGATCAAATTTTTTCGCATAGAGTGGATTACTTTTTAGCAGGGTCTAAGAACGCTCAGAAAAGAATAAAGAAAGCATATAGAAGAGATTCGGTATTAGTTTATCCTTTTGTAGATATTAATAGATTTGATAATTTAGAAAGTTTTGACGGGGGATATTTTTTAGTTATTGCAAGACTGAATAAGTACAAAAGAGTTGATTTGGCAGTTAGAGCTTGTTTGGAGTTGGGTGTAAGATTAAAAATTGTCGGAGTAGGGCCCGAGTCAGGTAATCTTAAGAATCTATGTGGCTCTGGGAATATAGAGTTTTTAGAGGACATCGATGATGAAACACTTGCTTTAGTTCTTTTCGGTGCCAGAGCGCTTATTATTCCGGGAATTGAAGATTTTGGTCTAACCTCACTTGAGGCACAAGCTTTAGGCAAACCAGTTATAGCTTACAGATTAGGCGGTGCATCTGAGACTGTAATTGAGGGTAAAACAGGTCTTCTTTTTGACTATCAAACAGTAAGCAGCTTAAAGGATACAATAAATAAATTAAATTCTGTAAAATTCAATGAAACTCTTTGCAGAGAAAATGCCGGTCGTTTCAGTAAAGAACGTTTTTTGAAAAATTTTAAGCAAACAGTTGATGATTTAGTGTACACTTAAAAGTTATATGATCTATAGTTTCTCCAAAAGATCCATTGATGTTGTTGGTTCACTGGTGGGTCTGATATTTCTTTCTCCCCTACTAATGCTTGTTGCACTCGCTATAAAATTAGATTCACCCGGACCGGTTCTAGCTGATACTCCGATGAGAGCAGGAAAAAACGGAAGATTGTTTAGGATATATAAGTTTCGGTCTATGGTACAAAATGCGCAGGAGTTACTAGAAAATAACCCTCTTCTGCTTGATGAGTACAAAAAAAACAGCTACAAGATTTTTAATGATCCAAGAGTGACAGGTGTTGGAAAATTTATCAGAAGATTTTCTATCGATGAATTTCCTCAGTTTCTTAATATTTTAAAGGGAGAGATGAGTCTGGTTGGACCCAGGGCTTACTATCCTTATGAGCTAGAAGAGCAACAGGAAAAGTATCCTTCGTCTAAGAAATTTGTTAAGATAATATTATCAGGAAAACCCGGATTAACAGGTATTTGGCAAGTCACAGGAAGATCTGAGATCAATTTTGATAAAAGAGTAGAACTGGATGCCTGGTATGTTAAGAAGCGGTCACTAATTTATGACTTTTGGATTATGTTAAAAACAATTCCGGCAGTTCTTTCCGGTAAAGGTGCAGTCTAGTATTATGAAGTTGTTAAATTTAAACAGCAAAATAGACAGCTTACATGGAAACACAAGGCGTAATAAAAAAAAGGTTCTGCTTATTAGGCTTTCGGTGGTGCTGGGGATACTAATTATTCTAACTATTATCCCTTCCGTATTTATTTTTCTTGGTTTTAAGGAAGTTTCAACTCACGGAAAGGCTCTAATTGGTGCATACAAAGAGCAAAATTTTAATAATTTGAAAAATGAGGTAAGTGCAACAAGGGGCGGATTGCAAAAGATTAATTTCTCTTTAAATTTTCTGTTTTGGATTAAACCGATTCCTGTATTAGGGGGATACTATTCAGATACCAAGGGGTTTATCGGTGCAGGAGTTCAAGAAATGTCTGCTTTAACTACAATTTTAGCAAACCTTGAACAAAGCAAAGACGAGTTAGGATTTGATGGTCACCCTAAAAGCGGACCTGACAGAGTGACTCAAGGAGTTAAGATATTAAATAAAACCATCCCTCTGGTAAATAAAATTGAAGGTAATTTAAGAAAAGGTGCAGAGAAAGTTTGGGATATTGATACCAGTAAATACCCGGAAAGCTTCAAAGGCAGAACAGTCAGAAAGAATATAGAAGTTGCTAAAAATTTTATAATTGGCGCTTCTATTGCTGTAGATGAAGGCAAGGATGCATTAGTAATTGCACCTAAAGCTTTAGGTGTACCTGATACAAAAAATTATCTATTACTTTTCCAAAACGATAAAGAAATCAGACCAACCGGCGGCTTTATCACAGCTTTTGCAACTTTGAAGATTCAAAACGGACAGGTTTCGGCAACAACTTCCGATGATATTTATAGGCTGGATGAAAAGCTGTTAAATGTTTGCTTAAATAAAATATGCCCGTTGACTCCCCCAGCTCCGATTATTAAATATTTACCCGAAGTTTCAGGAAAACCCAGGTCTGCATGGAGTATGAGGGATTCTAATATTTCACCCGATGTCCCAACTGCAGCAAAAGAGTTTGAACGGATGTATCAGCTTTTAGGGGAGGGTTTGCCATTTGACGGAATTATTTTTATAGACTCACAGGTTGTTGAGGAAATGATAGATGTAACAGGCCCTATTGATGTTTTCGGTACTATATATTCTTCAGAAACTGATAAAAGGTGTAACTGTCCGAATGTGATATATGAACTTGAGTCTTATGCAGAAATTGCAGCTAAAGGAGAAAAAGACAGAAAGGCAATACTCGGAGTATTAATGCAACAGATTTTAGCAAGATCTGTGGGGGCAGACGTTGAAAAAATACCCCAGCTTGCCGAAACTATTGCAAGGCTTGCCAATCACAAACATGTAATGTTTTTTATGCATGATCAAGCAACCCAGACAGCTTTGTCAAAATTAGACTGGACAGGAGAGATCAAGCAGTTTGACGGGGATTTTCTCCATATTAATGATTCAAACTTTGCGGGGGGAAAATCTAATTTATACGTTCAACAAACTGTGACCCAAGAAATTAATATACAAAAAGATGAAGTGAAGAAGAAGATAACAATAGAATATGAAAATCCCCAACCTTTTGGAATATGGCTTAATGGTATAAACCGTGATTATGTCAGATTTTATGTTCCCAGAGGAGCAAAGCTCATTTCCGGAAAAGGCTCTGAAGATGGTTTTAGAACTATAGAGGATGATTTAGGGAAAACTGTTTTTGAAGGATTTATTACAGTCAGGCCCCAGAACAAAAGAAAAGTGGAGTTAGAGTATACTATCCCTTACAATCCGCAGGGAGAGTACGGATTATTAATTCAAAAGCAACCCGGGGCAAAAGATTTTAGATATAAAATTAAACTTAATGGCAGACAAATGGAAGACTTTAAATTAGATGAGGATAAAGAATTTAAGTTTAAGGTGGGGTAAACCTTCTCCACTATGTTAGGGTTTAAGACTGAGGGGATAATTTTAAAAAGAAGAAACTTTGGGGAAGCGGATAGGATATTGACTGTCTTTACCCTGCATCGGGGGAAGGTCCCGGTTTTGGCAAGAGGAGTGAGAAAGATTACTTCAAGAAGAGCAGGGAACGTGGAACTGCTAAACCGAGTGCAGATGTATTTACATCCGGGAAAAAATTTTTTAATACTGACTGAGGCAACTTCTTTAGATACTTTTCAAAAACTTAAGGGTGATTTAAAACTTTCGACCTATTCCTACCATTTAATAGAGCTAATTGATAAGCTAACAGCAGAAAACCAAGAGAGTCCCGCAATTTACAATGATTTACTGGAAGTTTTAACAAGGTTGTCAAATAATCCAAGACAACTACTTATTAGAGCTTTTGAGGCTAAGCTGCTTTCAAAATTAGGTTTTATCAGTTTTACCCGGGATGTTAGGGAGGTTGGGGATATTGGAGAGATTAGGGAGTTACTTAAAAAGCTTGAAAGTGCATCTTGGGAGGAGATAGCAAGGATAAAGATTTCCGAAAAAGAGGCTATGGAACTTGAGCGGATCTTAAGATATCATGTAGAGAAAGTGATAGAAGGCC
The DNA here is from genome assembly GCA_964432475.1 of uncultured Gammaproteobacteria bacterium. Classification (GTDB taxonomy): domain Bacteria; phylum Patescibacteriota; class Microgenomatia; order Daviesbacterales; family UBA10151; genus CAYSNN01. The sequence goes on along the minus strand of CAYSNN010000001.1, from coordinate 31,275 downwards.
ATCTTAAAAGCAGACAGTTTTTAAAAAAGATTTAGGAAATATGGATACTCAAAATATAATGGATAAAATAGTTGCACTTTGCAAAAGAAGAGGCTTTACCTACCCTGGCTCTGAAATATACGGCGGACTGGGGGGGACTTGGGATTATGGCCCGGTCGGGTCTTTAATGAAAAAGAACTTAAAAGATCTGTGGTGGAAAGAGATGGTGCAACTCCGGGAGGATATTGTCGGGGTGGATGCAGCTATCATGATGAATCCTAAAGCTTGGGAAGCCTCCGGGCATGTGGAAGCATTTACTGATCCACTTATTGAATGTAAAATTTGCAACCAAAGGTTTAGGGCAGATAAAGAGGAGGAAATTAAAGCTCATGAGGAAGAACATATGGGTGGTAAGGGAAGTGAGGGTAGTAAGGTGGAATGGACCCAACCCAAACAATTTAATTTACTTGTTAAAGCATATCTGGGGGTTTTAGAAGGAAAACAATCTGAAATTTTTTTAAGGGGAGAGATAACTAACGGGGTTCATGTTAATTTCAAAAATGTACTAGATTCTACAAGAGTGAAAATCCCTTTTGGAATTGCCCAAATTGGTAAAGCTTTCAGAAATGAAATTACTCCGGGAAATTTTACTTTTCGCTCAAGAGAGTTTGAACAGATGGAGGTGCAGTTTTATATTAAACCAGATGAAGGTGAGGGACAAAAGTGGTTTGAGTATTGGAAACAGGAAAGGATGGATTGGTACTTGTCTTTGGGAATGAAGAGAGAAAACTTAAGATTTAGAGACCACGAAACTCACGAAAGAGCACATTATGCGAGAGCAGCTTGTGATATAGAATATCATGCCCCATTTGGCTGGTCAGAGTTTATGGGAATACATCATCGAGGTGACTGGGATTTGTCCAGACATCAAAAGTATTCCGGTCAGGATTTGACTTATCGTGATCCCCAAACAGGAACAGAGTATCTACCTTGGGATATTGAAACTTCAGCCGGAGTCGACCGCTCTATCCTATTTCTGATAATAGATGCGTATTCCGAAGAAAACGGTCGAGTGGTCTTAAAGCTTCATCCAAAGCTTGCCCCAATAAAAGTGGCGGTATTTCCTTTACTTGCAAATAAACCGGAACTTGTAGAAAAAGCACGCTCAATATATTTGGATTTAAAACAGGATTTTATGGTAGCTTGGGATGATAGGGGTAATATCGGAAAAAGATATGCTGCGCAGGATGAGATAGGGACACCTTTTTGTATTACCGTGGATTTTCAAAGTTTAGAAGATGAGGCAGTCACAGTCAGGAATAGAGACACTGCCGAGCAGGAGAGAATTAAGATAGTTGACTTAAACAACTACATTGATGGTAAGATAAAATAATGGAAAAGATAAAAGTTTTTCTTTCCCTTCATAGGACTACTGTTTTCCTGGTGTTGATTTTGGGGTTGTTAGGGATTTTAGGGTGGTTGGGGGTTCAAAAGTTAACTAATAAAGAAAGCGGAGCTTTAGAAGAAGTAGATTTGGCTTTTGAACCAGAGGGTCCTTATGCAATTTTATCCCCAAGGCGTGACGGAAACGCCTTAATATTGAATCTCAAAAGAACAGCGAGTTATGACACAATTACTTATGAACTTGCTTATACAAGCAAGGTTTTGGAAACTGCAGTACAAGGCAATAAAATATTAGATGAGGGGGAATCGGGCGGTTCTGTAAATAGCGAGAGCATAGACAGAGGTGTGGTTGGTACAATTGACACTAAAGAGAAAAAAGGCGAGTATGAGCAGGAAATTTTATTTGGAACCTGCAGTAAAAATGTCTGTAAATACGATCAGGGGGTGGGAAACGGTACCTTAACTCTGCGGATTAAAAAGGGTAACAAAGTATATAGAATGGTGACCCAGTGGCATTTGCAAAAACCTGATGTAGCTTTGGGTGTTTTAACCTCAGGAGACGAGCATTTGTCCTTTAAGGTCGAAGGAGATAAACAGGAGCTATCAAATATTGGGTTTTCTATAATAAACGACTTAACCGGTGTACCTAAACTGCCTTCAGGAAAACAAGTTTTGGGAAAAGTTTACTCGTTAAACATCCCAATTACTAAGAAGCTGAAGCCGGGGTCTGTTAGCTTGGAATTGGCAGAGAACCCGTCTGCTGATGCAAGGCTAAATCGTTTTAATTCCTCTGAGAACAGGTGGGAGGAAACAGAAGGAAAGTTTGAAGGAAGTAAGTTTTCAGGCAAAGCCTCAGGCGGTGGAATCTTTGCTGTGTTAACCCCTAAAAAATAATTTCACAAGTTACCTCTTGACAAAATATTATTAAATGGCGGAAAATGAGAATAGATGGTGAAACTGCCCAAAAAATATGTTTTTGGGTAGCTTTAAAACTTATTTCAGCGGAAAAAATAGATTAATATTACCAAAGAGATTTAGGAAAGAATTGGGTAATGAAGATAAGTTTTATATACTTTTGGGGGAAAATGGAGAAATTTGGGGATTTGATCCATTAAACTGGATGAAACTTACAGAAAGTGTCTTAAAGTTCCCGCTTTCTACTGAAGAAGGTAGGGTAAGAAGACTTAAGCTTTTTCCAAAGGCCGAGGAGTGTACTCTAGACAGCCAAGGAAGGTTTATTTTACCCCAAGAGTTTATGGAGAAATTAAATTTTAAGGAAGAGGTATTAATAATCGGAGCGGGTGATCATTTTGAGGTTTGGGATTTAGATCTTTGGGAAAAGCAGCAGGAAAGACTGGGGAAGAAAAATGGAAGGGTATCATAGAAGTGTCCTCCCAAAGGAGGTGGTAGATGCACTTAGTATCAGGGATGCCTGGTATTTAGATTGTACGCTGGGTGACGGTGGGCATTCGATAGAAATTATTTCGCGGGGTGGGAAAGTATTCGGAATTGACGTTGACCCGCAAGCCCTTGAAAGAGTGCGAAAGAGATTTGAAGATTTAGGAATTACGAAAGATAAGTTTAGGTTAATACAGGGTAATTTTAGGGATTTAAAAAATTTAATACAAAAGCAGATGGACATGCTTAGACTAAAGATTGCTGGTGCAGTCTTTGACCTAGGGGTTTCCAGTTTGCAACTCGAGAGCCCCGAGAGGGGTTTTTCTTTTATTAAAGAGGGCCCCTTGGATATGAGGATGGACCCTAGTTTGGGTATTCAAGCTTTGGATCTTGTGAATAACTTGTCAAGAAAGGAGATCTATGAATTATTTAATAATTTGGGTGAAGAGAAATATTCTTGGCGTTTGGCTAATACTTTGGTCAGCGCCCGTAAAGTAAAAAAAATCGAAAACACTTTGGAGCTTGCAAAGATAATTGAGCGAGCAGTCGGAAGAAAAGAAAAAATTAATCCGGCAACCAGAGTATTCCAGGCTTTACGCATAGCAGTAAACGATGAGCTAAATGCTCTATCAGAAGGGATAAATCAGGCAGTAGATTTAGTTGGAAAAAATGGTCGCATTGTGGTTTTGAGCTTTCACTCACTTGAGGACAGGATCGTTAAAAATACTTTTAGAGAATGGGAGGAAAGGGAATTGGGGCAGATTTTAACCAAAAAACCGATGACACCTACAGATGAGGAAGTGTCCATCAACCCAAGATCCCGTTCAGCTAAAATGAGAGTTTTTAAAAAATTAACTTAAAGGAGACATACGATGACAATAATTAAAAAATTTGACCCGGAAGAAAATCAAAAGAAGTTTTCAAAGAAGTATATCATTTTAACTGCTTTGAGCTTATTTACTTTAACTTTAATTGAGATTTGGGTTAGTAATACTATGATTGCATATGGTGAAAAGTTTGAAAAATTATCTGCGCTTGAGAATAACCTTAAAATGGAAAATCAGGTTCTAGAAAATGAGATTGCAAAAAATGCAGCATTAGTAAATATTGCATCAAAATCGGCACAACTTGGATTTTCTTCGAGTCAAAGTATATTATATATTCGCTAATGCGGATATTTTTAATAAAATTTTTTTTCCTGTTGTTTTTCTCTGCTATCCTAATGAGGTTGTTTTATTGGCAGGTTGTTCGGGCGGAATATTTACAGGCTCAGGCTGAAAAACAGCATTTTACAGATGTCAAAGTAAAAGCTTTAAGAGGTAATATTTTATTTAGTGACGGATTTATTTTGGCTGCGTCAAATCCCTCTTTTTCTCTTTTTGGACAACCTAAGTTAATTGACAAGGATAGTAAGGTTAGAATCGGATATTTACTCGCAAAAACTTTAACACAGGATGAGGAGGAGATTGAGAGTCTTGCGAAAGATTTTATCAGTAAATTGTCGCAGGATTTATATTGGGTACTTTTAAGAAAGAGTGTAACCTTACAAGAGAAAAAACAGATTGAGGCTTTAAATCTATCAGGTATCGGTTTTGATCAGACCAGCAGCCGTTTTTATCCTGAAGGTTCTTCTTCTGCACAGATTTTAGGCTTTGTCGGATCTAATGCAAGGGGGGAGAGTCAAGGCTATTTTGGTTTGGAAGGGTTTTATGAGAGAGAACTAAAAGGTGTGGCAGGTTTAGTTAGACATGAAAAGGATGCTTTGGGTCTACCTATTTTAATAGGGAATTTTTTAAAATCTGATTCAAGAAATGGTAAGGACCTGAGTCTAAATATTGACAGAACGGTTCAGTTTATTGTTGAACAAAGTTTGAAAAGCGGACTAGAAAAGTATGGAGCCAAAGCTGCCTCAGCTGTTGTGATGGATCCTAAAACAGGTGCTGTTTTGGCTTTAGCATCTTTTCCAAGTTACGATCCGCAAAAATATTTTAGTTTTCCGAAAGAGTATTATAAAAATTCTGTGGTGGCTGATCAGTATGAACCCGGTTCTACTTTTAAAGTACTGGTTATGGCAGCGAGTTTAAATGAGGATCTGGTAAAGCCTGATACAAGATGTGATATATGTTCGGGTCCTATATCTATGGGTGGATTCACGATTAGGACTTGGAATAATCAGTATCGAATAGATACTACAATGACAGAAGTAATAGTTCATTCAGATAATACTGGTATGGTGTATGCTGCAAAAAAACTAGGTTTGGATAAATTTTATGCTTATTTAAATAATTTTGGGTTTGGTGATTCAACAGATATAGATTTACAGGATGAGTCTGTGCCGGATATAAGACCTAAAAATGCATGGAAAGAGATTGATTTGGCAACCGCCTCATTCGGACAGGGGATTGCAGTAACGCCTATTCAGATGGTCAGGGCTGTTGCGGCAATTGCAAACGGAGGTTTTCTAATGGAGCCGCATGTTGTAAAAGAAATAAAGGATGGAGAAAGTACCTATGAAATAAAACCGAAAGTAATCAGACAGGTAATTTCGGATTCAACATCTAAAATGGTTAAAGAGATGATGGTAGCGGCTGTTGAGAACGGTGAAGCGAAGTTTACTAAAGTTCGCGGGTTTAGAGTTGCTGGTAAAACCGGTACTGCCCAGATCCCAGTTGCAGGTCATTATGACCCCAATAAAACCATTGCTTCATTTGTTGGCTTTGCTCCGGCAGATGATCCAAAGTTTGTCATGCTTGTTAGATATGATCAGCCGACATCTTCTATATTTGGAGCAGAAACTGCTGCTCCAACATTTTTTGAAATAGCCAAACAACTTTTTACATATTATAAAATTGCTCCTGCGGAATATCCTTAGGTGTCAGGCTACGACACCCCGGGGGTGGGTTGCGGAGGAGCTTCTGATATAATTAGCTTCAATGAGTCTGTTTAAACAAGTTCTGCGGGGTATTTTATCTCAAAGACTAATTAACAAATTTTACCACCTTCCAAAAGCTGTTTTGGCAAACTTTCTTTACGGATTTCCGACAAAGAGGTTAAAAGTAATTGGAGTAACCGGCACGGATGGGAAGACAACAACTACAAATATGATTTATCAGATTTTAAAATCTGCCGGGAAAAAAGTTTCTATGATTTCCACAGTTAAAGCAGAGATTGCCGGGAAATCTTACGATACAGGTTTTCATGTAACATCACCTGATCCTTTTACAATCCAGGGGTTTGCAAAGGAGGCAAAAGATGCAGGGGATGAGTATTTGGTAATGGAGGTAACTTCTCATGCCCTAGATCAGTACAGGTTTTGGGGGGTAAGTTTTGAAGTCGGAGTAATCACAAATGTTACGCACGAGCATTTGGATTATCACAAAACATTTGACAATTATTTACAGACAAAACTTAAGCTTATACAAGGTGTTAAAACGGCTATTGTTAATCAGGGGATTAGGGGAATTCGGGGTAGTAAGGTGATAACTTTTGGTTTAAGTAAGGGAGATTTCAATCAAAAAGACGTTAAATTAAAATTAGCAGTTGTCGGGGATTATAATATGGAAAACGCTTTGGCGGCGCTAGCTACGGCTTTTGTAATGGATATTAAAAAAGAAGTGGCCAAAAAGGCTTTAGAAAATTTTAAAAATCTGACGGGTAGAATGGAGGAAGTAGAAAATAACAAAGGTATAAGACTTTATGTAGATTTTGCACATACCCCAAATGGATTGGAGCAAGCCTTAAAGACGTTACGTTCTCAATATAAGTCCGGAAGATTAATTGCTTTAATTGGAGCTGAAGGATTTCGGGACGAAGGTAAAAGGTCGATGATGGGAGAGATTGCCCAAAAGTTATCTGATGTTGTTATTGTTACTGCTGTTGATCCAAGGGGGCAAATTGAGATTATTAATAGGCAGATATCTGAGGGTGCTAAAAAGGCAGGAGCAGTTTTAGACAGAAACCTATTTTTTATTAATGACAGACAGGAAGCGATTGATTTTGCTGTCAATAATTTAGCAAAAAGAGGAGATACTATTGGTATTTTTGGAAAAGGACATGAGACCTCCATGAATTTAGACGGAAAAAAAGAAATTTCCTGGTCAGATGTTGAAGCAATAAGGACAGCACTGAATGGATAGTAAATTTAAGTTAGTTGTAGATTCTTTTGGGAAAGACAGGTTTAAATTTAGTGAACCTCTCAAAAGTTATACAGCGCTAAAGGCAGGCGGTCCGGCAAAGCTTTTTTTCATAGCTTTTACGAGCAATGAACTTGTAAAGATTGTAAAGATGTGTCGGGAATTGAAACTGCCGATTTTTGTTTTTGGGACCGGCAGTAAGATTATGATGTCTGATGCAGGTTTTGATGGACTTGTGGTTAAAAACCGCACTAAAATTATTCAGACAATTTCTGTAAAAGGCAAGGTTACTAAATATGGGATAGGAGTTGAGGAAGCACTGGTAGAAGTTGAATCAGGTGTAAGTATCAGTAAATTTTCAGAATATTTAGATTCGCAGGGTCTTTCTACCAGCGAAATTGCCGGTATCCCAGGCAGTATCGGTGGCAATCTGTTTTTGAGCCACCTTTTGCAAACTAAAGTTAAAAGTATTAAAGTATTAGATCATGTATCTGAAATTGATGAGATTTCAGTGGAGGATTTAAGGCCCAGGAAGCATATTGTTTTATCTGCAGTATTTAAAATTAAGGCGAAAAATTAAATGCGATATATCATAAAGGGAGGAAAAAAATTGGCTGGGAGCGTGAGAATTTCCGGAAATAAAAATTCCGTTTTTCCCTGTGTAGCTGCAGCGCTTTTAACAGAAGAAGAGGTTATATTGGAGAATATCTCTGATTTAAAAGATACAGAGGTTTTAATAAAAATTCTTAGAAAATTAGGCGTTTCTGTTAAAAAAGAAGGCACTACTCTTATTATCAAAGCGCAGATACTAAGCCACTTTTCGCTTCCTGAGGAATTGATGACAAAACTTCGCGGCGCATTGGTTTTGGTTGGGAGTGTTTTAGCAAGAGTCGGGAAAGTAAATTTTTGGCATCCGGGCGGAGATATAATCGGCAGAAGAAGTATTGACACTCATTTAGAAGGGTTTAGAGCACTTGGAGCGGTTGTAAAAAGAGATAATTTAAAATATTTGTTGACTTTCACACGGGATACAAAAAGTAGTGTTGTAGATATTTTTCTGCAGGAGGCATCAGTTACGGCAACGGAAAACTTAATTTTAGCGTCTGTTTTGGGTAAGCAAACAGTGACACTGAGAAACTGCGCAAAAGAACCTCATATTACTGATTTATGCAAAATGCTTACTCAAATGGGCGCTAAATTGGAAGGGGTTGGTACAGATACACTAACTATAGTAGGGGTGAGTAAGTTATTTGGTACCAAATTCAGAATAGGGATTGATTATGTGGAGATTGGTACATATGTAGTAGCTGCTGCTATAACAGGAGGTAAACTGCAACTTGAAGGCCTGGATGAGACAGATTTAAGTCCTGTTCTTTTACCTCTTCAAAGCTTTGGTATTAAAATTGCCAAGAATAACAACAGTCTTACGGTTTCAGCAGAAAGACTAAAATCTCCGGCAAAGATTATTACCAATATCTGGCCGGGATTTCCAACAGACTTGATGAGTGTAGTGATTGTTTTGGCTTCTCAATCAAAAGGAGTAAGTTTGTGTCACGACTGGATGTATGAATCGCGGATGTTTTTTATAGATAAATTAATTTCTATGGGTGCTCAAATTGTTTTAGCTGATCCGCATAGAGTACTGGTTTATGGACCAACTAAGCTTAAGGCGCGCAGTTTAGAAACTCCTGATATTCGGGCCGGAATGGCTTTGGTTTTAGCTGCGCTTGTTGCCAAAGGTAAAAGTGTCATTAATCAGGCAGAACTTATAGAAAGAGGTTATGAGGATGTAGTTGGAAAACTAAAAAACTTAGGTGCTGAAATCGAAAGGGTTGAAGCATAACTTGTATTACTGCGTGATATAATTACCTGCGTGGATATTTATGATCACCCCATTTGGAAACAGACTACACCTTACAAAACGAAAATTTCCGCCTTTAAAAAACCATTTCATCTTTTTAGAATCTATTTGGCAAAACAATACGTTAAATTATTTCCCAAAAAAACATTCATTGGGGTAACCGGCTCTGTTGGTAAAACATCTACTATACAGTCAGCTGTTGCAGTTTTATCTCAAAAATTCAATACCATTAGCACTAAGCCTGATTTAGACCCGATTTTAAATATACCCGATACACTTTTACAGATGAGTCCGGCTGTCAAAAGAGTAGTACTTGAGATGGGGATTGAGTATAAAGGAGAGTTGGATTTTTACTTATCACTGATAAAACCTCAAACAGTGATTTTTACCAAAATTGCTTATGCTCACAGCCAATTTTTGGGGGGTTTAAAAGAGATTATTGAGGAGAAGGGTAAGCTTATTGAGCAATTGGAAGAAGATGGGGTAGCAATATTAAACTTTGATGATCCCATCTCTCAAGAATTAGCAAAAAAATGTAAAGGTTCGGTAGTCTACTACGGAACAGATGTCCAAAATTGCACTGTGTGGGCGGGCAATATAAAAATAGAAAACTTCCAGACAGTCTTTGAGCTAAACTTGGGGGTGGAAAGAGTTAAAGTATATTTTGAGCTTTTGGGTTCGCATCAGATCTATTCTGCATTGGCCGCAGCGGCTTTGGGGGTTGTCAATAATATTCCTTTAACAAAGATTAAACTGGCTTTAGAGTCTGTGAAACCTTCAAACCATAGGATGCAGGTACTGACAGGGCCAAACGGTTCGTTTATTTTGGATGATACATATAATTCATCTCCGGCAGCTTTAGATGCTGCCATAGATACTTTGCTGGAAGTAAACGCCAGAAGAAGGTTTTTAGTTTTAGGAGAAATGAAAGAGCTTGGGGAGTATTCGGAAAAGCTACACCGTCAGGTTGCCCAAAGAATTTATAAAGAAAAGTTAGACTTTGTATTTTTAGGCCAGGGGGATACGCAAATTATTGAAGATGAGTTAAAAGGGTTAGGGTATTGGGAGGAAAGAGTTGAGGGAAATTTACAAAATTCACAGATTGTCAGCAGGTTACTTAAGAATTTAGGAAAAGGGGACGTAGTTTTAATTAAGGGGTCCCGTGCTGTAAGATTAGATGAGGTAGTTAAACGCATTGCAAAAAAATGACCCAGCTTTTAGGTTTAGTTTTATTATCATTTGCCGCAACATCCGTCTGTATGGTGCCGTTTATAGATCTGCTTTACTATTTAAAAAAGCGTTTCCAAAGAAGCTCTGATGAATTAAAAAAATCTGAAACCCCAATTCATGACAAGCTCATGAAAGCGGATATTGCTACTCCGTCCGGAGGGGGAATTTTGATTATTTCAATTCTGATAATTTTAAGTATTGGATACGGATTAGTTAATGCCTCGGTTGATGGGACTAGTTTGAAAATCTTACTATTTACTCTTATTTCATTCGGGTTATTAGGACTTATTGACGATATTAAATTAATCATTACAAAAAGGTCAGGAAAGTTTATCGGTCTTGGAAGGAGGAAAATGTTTATTATCCAGCTTCTGTTATCTGTTTCAGTTGCTGGTATGCTTTATTTTATGGGAGGGTTAAATAATATCTATATTTCCGGTTTAGGAAATTTTGTTATAGATAGCTGGTATATTCCGCTGGCTGCTTTTGTGATTATTTCTTTTGCCAATGCCTACAATATCTCTGACGGATTAGACGGCTTATCAGCCGGTCTTTTGCTAATTTGTTTATTTGCTTTCCTGGCACTTACATCTCAATCTTTAGATTTAACCCTTGCTTCATTTATTGGTATTTGGATAGGTGCGCTGTTTTCTTTTCTTTATTTTAATATCTGGCCGGCAAGGATTTTTTTAGGAGATGCCGGCTCTTTTGCATTTGGAGCAACGCTTGCGGTTGTCGGACTTTTAACCGGTAAGATACTGGCTCTTGCTATAATTGGCGGAATGTTTGTAATAATAGTTTCCTCCTCACTAATTCAGATAATCTCTAAGAAATTCTTACACAGAAAAATACTGCCTGTTTCCCCCATTCATATGTATTTTAAATATGTTGGTTGGGAAGAGCCGAAAATAGTTACTAGATTTTGGTTAGCACAGGGATTATTTGCAATATTTGGTCTTTGGATAGCATTACTTTCAAGATGAGGCTGCACCATAAAACTTCTTCACTTCAATCTCAGACAAAAGGCGTGGACGTACCTTTCCTGGCGGCGATTATAGCCCTAGTAATATTTGGAATAATCATGGTTTATGATGCATCCGCTGTTCAGGGACTTAAAGATTTTAAAGATAGTTACTACTATATTAGGCAACAACTGATCTGGGTAGTTCTGGGTATTTTATCAATGGTTTTTTTCGCAAAATTTGACTATAGAATATTTAGAAAATACGCCCTTCCTTTAATCTTACTTTCGTTTTTACTTTTGCTGGCAGTTTTTATTCCCGGACTTGGTGCAGCAGGCGGGGGTGCTCATAGATGGTTAAAGATCGGATCCGTAACCATTCAGCCGGCAGAAATTATTAAGCTCACAGGGGTCATATTTTTAGCTGCAGTTTTTGAGAAGAAAAGCAGGCTGGCACCTTTTTTAATACTTATAGTAAGTGTACCCATCATAACGGCAATTTTACAAAAAGACTTAGGAACAACACTGGTATTTGTGGCCACAGCCACATTAATGTACTTTGCAAGCGGTGCACCTATTTGGCATTTTTTAGCAACATTCCCTTTTGGTTTGCTTGCTCTTTATTTACTCATTTCTACCTCTTCATATAGAAGTAAAAGAGTTTTAGCCTTTATGGATCCTTTCTCTGATCCTCAGGGGTTTACTTACCATATCTCGCAGGTATTGATAGCCTTAGGTTCAGGAGGGTTACTGGGTTTGGGTTTGGGACATTCAAGACAGAAGTTTGAATATATTCCTGAGGTGTCAACGGATTCTATCTTTGGCATAATCGGAGAGGAGCTGGGCTTTTTAGGCGGACTTTTACTATTAGGATTATTTACAGTTGTAATTCTTAGAGGAATTAAGATTTCCCAAAATGCTCCGGATAATTTTGGTAAAATTTTAGCGCTTGGTTTGACTTGTTGGCTTGGGATTCAGGTTGTTATTAATCTATCCTCTATGGTGGCACTTTTGCCCCTGACAGGCGTACCGCTCCCCTTTATTTCTTATGGCGGTTCTGCACTGGTTGCAAACCTGACAGCGGTAGGGATTTTACTTAATATCTCAAAGCACACCTCTTAATATATAATTACACTAGATATGAAAGTTTTGCTGACTGGTGCTCATTTTACTCCGGCTGTTGCTGTAGCAGAGGAGCTAAAAAAAATTAAAAATGTATCGGTAGTTTATGTGGGGAGAAAAACGACCTTAGAAGGAGACAATACCTTGTCAAGGGAATCTCAAGTTTTTCCTAAGCTTGGTATAAAATTTATTCCGATTATAACCGGAAGATTACAAAGAAAATTTACAATTTATACAATTCCCTCACTGCTTAAAATCCCCATTGGAATTATTCAATCTATCTATATTTTATTTAAGGAAAAGCCTGATGTAATCTTATCTTTTGGAGGATATGTTGCTGTACCAATTGTAATAATCGGGTGGTTTTTTTCAATACCTATAATTATTCATGAGCAAACTTTGGTATCGGGTTTAGCCAACAGATTAAGCGCGCTTTTTGCAGATAAGATCTGTCTATCTTTTGACTCACCTAAAAAGAATGGCCGGACAATTATTACCGGTAATCCTTTAAGAAAAGAAATAATAAATCCGATCAAAAATATTCCTTCTGAATTTAATCAGATTTTTGAATGCGCTAAGAAAAAGAATTTGCCAACAGTTTTAGTTTTAGGTGGAAATCAAGGGTCACATTCCATAAATGTTGTAATAGAGCAGTGTTTAAATAAGTTATCTAAACTGGCTTGTGTTATTCATCAAACCGGGGATTCTGCTTTTGGGGATTTCGAAAGATTAAAGCTTTTAGAGAATGAAAATTATTTGGTGAAAAAGTGGATCGGTGATGAGATAGGAGGAATTTTATCTAAGGTTGATTTTGTAATAAGCCGGGCCGGAGCAAATACCTTAAATGAGCTTGCTTTTTTTGGAAAACCTGCGCTAATAATACCATTTGAGCCTCTTTACCAGGATGAGCAGGTAAAGAATGCAAAATATTTTGAAAAGCTGGGATCTGTTAAAATCTTACCTCAATCAAAATTATCAGCACAGACCCTTGTGGAAAATATAAGATCTAGTGTTAAAAATTTAGGGAGTTTGACAAGCCAGGCAGAGAATGCAAAAAAGATTGTAATTTCAGATGCAACAAAAAGGTTAGCTTTGGAAGTTGTACTTTTAGGAAGATGAGAAAATATTCTAGAAAAAAGCAAAATTATACCAAACTACTGTTTTTGGGTCTTTTAGTTATTTTACTCATTCCCCTATTTTTATTTTTCAAAAATAATTTGTTTAACATTAGTTCAGTTGAGGTAGAGGGTGATAATTTAGAGTGCACAACTTTTGATCAATTAAAAGATTCAGCAGAGCTTAAAGGTCAAAATTTAATTTTTCTAAATACAGAAAATGCTGCAAAAAAAATAAATGAAAAGTTTATTTGTATAAAAGGGTTAAACTTTTCTAAAATATTCCCTAATAGAGTAAAGGTTAGTGTTTTGGGTAGGGAAGGGTTTGCAATATTGTCCAATATAAATGACGTAGAGGCTTCACCTTCTTCGTCTTTTGAAACTATAGCAACTCCAAGTGCCGAGCAGGCTTTAGATTCTTTTATTGTTGATAAGGAAGGAGTAGTTTATTCAGCAGACAAAGGCAACTTAGATATCGCAAGGATATTTGTAAGTGATCAGAAGGTGACTTTCGGCCAGAGACTGTCCGGGAGTTTCATCAAAAAGGCTTTAGAAATTTTAGAAAAAGTGCAGATAATCGGATTAGATACTAAAAAATCCCAGATAAAGGATAATTTCTTTGTTCTATTTTCAGTTCCCAGGGTAGTTTTCAGGCTGGATGATGAGATTGATAAACAAATTGCATCTTTACAATTGATCCTAAAGATCGCTAAAATAGACGATATAAGTCCGGAGTTTATCGATCTACGATTTGATAAACCCATTGTTAAATTTGCCCCAAAAAAAATTAAAACTCAAAACTAATATGGCGAAAGATAAAATTATTTGCGGAATAGACGTTGGCTCATCAAAAATTGCAACCCTTATTGCCTCGGTTGATGAGAACGGAAAAATTAATTTAATTGGCGTATCCTCAACAGTCTCTAAAGGGGTTAGAAAAAACCAGGTTGTAGATATTGATGAAGCAGTAAATGCCATAACCGAATCTGTTGAGGCAGCAGAGAGGATGGCAGGTTATTCAATATCCGCAGCTTTTGTTTCACTTGGAGGACCTCAAATTGAAAGCATTAACCAACACGCAGTGGTGGCAGTTTCTGAGCCTGAGGGAGAGATAAAGGAGAGTGATATTCAAAGGGTTAATGAGGCCGCTAGAGCCATACCTCTTGCTTCTTCCCGAGAGATACTACATGTTATACCAAGAACTTTTACAGTTGATGGTCAGGAGGGAATTAAAGATCCGATTGGCATGACAGGTGTACGTCTGGAAACTGAAACTCATATAATCACCGGTTCATCTACCTCGATGAGGAATCTGGTAAAGTGTGTTTCTGAAGTAGGTATAGATGTAAATGAATTGGTTTTTTCCGGTATTGCAGCGTCTATTTCGGTGTTAACAGATACGGAAAAAGAATTGGGCGTGGTTTTGGTTGATATTGGCGGGGAGACAACGGATGTTGTTATTTTCATTGACGGGTCTGTTGCCTACTCATCTGTTATTCCGATTGGAGCACGTCACATTACCTCGGATATGGCTGTTGGTCTACGGGTTTCTCTGGAGTCTGCGGAAAAGATCAAGCTGTCTCTAGGTAAAATCACAAAGGTGCCGGCACTTGCAGAGGAAAAAGAAATTGCCAATGGGGGTAAATCAAATACAGTGAAGAAAAAAGAGGATGAGCTTTTGGACATTAAATCCTTAGGGATTGCAGAAGATGTGCAAAAGATTTCCAAAAAAGCAGTAGTGGATGGTATTATCAGGCCAAGGCTTCAGGAAATATTTAAATATGTAGGTAAGGAGATCAAAAAGAGCGGATTTGGTACTCAGATTCCTTCCGGATTAGTAGTTTGCGGAGGTGGAGCTCAAACCATTGGGGTTTTAGACCAGGCAAAATATGTATTAGGTTTTCCGGCAAGAGGCGGACAAATAGACGGACTTTCCGGTTTGATTGAAGAGATCGATTCCCCATCATTTGCCAGCGCGGCCGGTTTAATATTATATGGTACTACTCAGGGTACTCCGGGAGAGATACATATTCCTGTACTTTCCGGAAGCCTGCCGCTTAAAGGGATGATTCAAAAAGGTATTGCTTTAGTGAAATCTTTCCTGCCCTAAACCATATGCCCAGAAAGGGATTGTAAACTTTACAATCATTTGTTAGAATGCCCTCAAACTCACAATTATGCTGATTAAACCGGACGTACAAAGGTTTGCAAAAATTAAGGTTGTTGGACTTGGTGGTGGTGGTTCAAACTCTTTAAATTCCATGATTTCTCTGCAGCAAATTCAAGGTGTTGAGTTTGTGGCAATTAACACAGATGCTCAGGCTTTGATGAATAATCAGTCTCCGACAAAAGTTCAAATTGGAGAAACGTTAACACGAGGTTTAGGATCTGGTGGAGATCCGGAAGTGGGTAGACAAGCTGCTGAGGAGTCCACACAGAAGCTGGAAGATGTTTTACAGGATGCAGATATGGTGTTTTTGACAGCAGGAATGGGTGGGGGGACAGGTACCGGTTCTATTCCTATTATCGCTCAAATTGCCAAAAATATGGGAGCTTTAACTGTAGCCGTTGTCACTAAACCCTTTGCTTTTGAAGGAACAAGACGGATGGTTGTAGCCGAAGAGGGGATTGAGAAGCTAAAGGATAAGGTTGATGCTTTAATTACTATACCAAACCAAAGATTGCTTGAATCAGTTGAAAAAAATATGACTCTTCAGGAAGCGTTTAAGCTGGCTGATTCAGTTTTGGGTCAAGGGGTACAGGGAATTTCAGATTTGATTACCATGCCCGGACTGATTAATGTTGACTTTGCAGACGTTAAAACAATTATGTCTAATGCAGGATCAGCTTTGATGGGTATTGGAGTTGCCGGTGGAGAAAACAGAGCAGCTGCTGCAGCCAGAATGGCTATTGCTTCACCTTTACTTGAGATTTCAATTGATGGGGCAAAGGGAGTGTTGTTTAATATTGTAGGTGGATCTGATCTTTCTATGACTGAGGTAAATGAGGCGGCCCAAATTATTGCCCAAGCTGCAGATCCTGATGCAAACATTATTTTTGGTGCAACAATTAAAGAAGATCAACTGGATCAGGTTAAGATTTCTGTAATTGCAACTGGGTTTGATGAAACCAGAAGAAGACTAAGGGAGTATATTGGAACAGGGATAGGATCTGCACCTTTACATAACCAACAAAGCGCTCCTCCTTCTTCCTGGACTAATAGTAGAGAAGAGACAACAGTAGCTCAGTCAGCTTCAGAACCTGAAGAAGTTGTGCAAGAGCAAGATAGAGAAGAAGATGAAGATTTAGAAATCCCAGCATTTCTAAGATCCAACCGCTAAGTTTGTTAAACTAATCGATTATTTGCTTAACACAGGGGCTTTTTGTATAATTCACAAAGATCTTTGAAAGGAGAAAATATGGCTGTAGAACATAATTTAGATCAAGGGGGTGAGTCTTCTTGTTAATTGGACCCTATTAGAGGAACAACAGGAATGCTTGTTGACACTATTGATGTTTACCCAAATCTTGATGAAAATGGAAATCTCAATGGATTTACCGGTACAGGCTCATTACAAGAGATTCCTCCAAAACCAATCATGGAAGCTCTCGATAAACTAGCAGCACAAATAAATACGGAAAGAGAAATAGTGGAAGGATCCTAAAAGAGTGGTTGAAGGAAATGACTATTCTAACTGGAAGCCTATACCAAAACCTCCTGTTGGGAAAATCAGAAAACTAGACCAATGAAAGATAAACCCACCCTAAGAGTGTACAAGGTAGGCATCTTTAGGTTATTCGAAAGTTAAATGCTTAATTTTATCCAGTTCCCTTTGGTAGTCTATTTGGTCTTTAGTAAAGTCAATGAAATGCTTAAGTGATGGAAAAAAGCTTAAGATAAAATCTTTATCTACAATATTCCATTTGCTTTTGCCTAAATATTCTTGGAATGAAGACCATGGGTATTTTGCTAAGTCTTCAATATTTTTCAGGATAAATGATGTTAAGGGATTTAAGTGTATATATCGAACTACATGGAGTAGTTGTTCATCGGTTTCAATTAAAACAGCTTTAAACATAGCTTGAAATAAAGCCCCTGTTCTACCATTTTTAAGATTAAAGTATTTTGCATAGCTGTTTTGGAAATTACTCATAAAAGCGGCTATACCGTTTTCTCTTATTTCTTTAATTAAAAAGTGTACATGGTTTGGCATGAAGCAGAATGCTAACAGTTTTATAGAGTGCTCGTTATTTTGCTTGAGGTTTTTACGAAATTCGTCTTTAAAGGGTTGGAGCAGGCGGTTGTAGTGTGAAAATCTTAAGGATGGTTTAAAGTAACAATAATACTCTAAAACTGCTAGTGCCCGTTGATAGTCACTATTGGTCAAAAATATTGGCTGACGTGCAACGCTTCTGTTGAATACGTGATAGATCTGTTCGGTAACCAAAGGGGTTTTACGATAGGGCATTAAATATAGTTTAAGTTGTTTATCCTTAGGTGTCAACCTACGACACCCCTGGGGTGGGTGTGGCGCTAGCCTAAAAGGTTATATTCTGCTAAAATCTTACACATTATGGCATTTAAACCAGTTTCATCTCAGGTTGATTTTTCCTTACTTGAGAGAGAACTTTTGGATTTCTGGTACAAAGAGGGGATTGTTGAGAAATATTTGAAAAGAAATCAGTCTTCTGATAAGAAATTCTCCTTTTTGGACGGGCCGATAACTGCCAATAACCCGATGGGGGTACATCATGCTTGGGGAAGGACTTATAAAGATCTTTGGCAAAGGTTTTTTAATATGTCAGGGTACAAACAGAGATTTCAAAATGGATTTGATGAACAAGGCCTTTGGGTTGAGGTAGAAGTTGAAAAAGAGTTAGGTTTAAAAAGTAAAAAAGATATAGAAAATTTAGTACCCGGGGATAAATATAAAAGCTTAGAAAAATTTATCAATCTTTGCAAAGAAAGAGTCAAAAAATACTCAGGAGTTCAAACCGAGCAATCAAAACGTTTGGGATATTTTATGGATTGGGATAATTCCTATCACACCTCCTCAGAAAGTAATAATTACGCAATTTGGAATTTTATAAAAACAGTCCATGAAAAGGGGTGGTTATATAAAGGTCATGACAGTGTGCCTTGGTGTCCCAGGTGCGGTACGGCTATCTCTCAACATGAGATATTAACTGAGGAGTATAAAGAATTAACTCATGAGTCAGTTTATTTTAAACTGCCAATTATAGGAAAAGATAATGAATATTTGTTAGTTTGGACAACAACTCCATGGACCATCCCTGCTAATGTGGCTGTAGCAGTAAATGTTGATGAAGTATATGTAGCTTATCCTATTCAGGATGGAAAAGTCTGGGTAATGAAAAAGGCATTAGATAGGTTGATCCAGGAAGGGATTTTAGAAGGTGAGGGAAGCAGGGGAAATGAGGGAAGCAGGGGAAATAAGTTAGTAGGTTGGGAATACACAGGGCCTTTTGATAATTTAGAGCGAGTTAAAAAGTCGTTAGGACGCTATAAACACAGAGTAGTGGCTGGTGACGAACAGATTTTACCAGTGAGTAGCGAGGAGGGGACGGGTTTAGTCCATGTAGCAACTGGTGCCGGCACCGAAGATTTTCAATTGGGTAAAAAGTATGGTCTTCCTGTTATAGAAGTGATTGATGAGGGTGCAAATTACTTAGATGGGATGGGAGACCTTAGTGGTATGAACGCAAAGACTGACCCAAGTCTAATAATTAATTACTTAAAAGAAAATGAGGAATTTTTGTTAACGATCAAAAATTATACTCATAGATATCCAACTTGCTGGCGCTGCAAAACAGAACTCGTTTGGAGAGTGGTTGATGAGTGGTATATTGCCATGGAGAAAAAGGATCAAAGCGGTAAGACATATCGTGAGCAGATGATTGAGGTAGCCAAAAAAATAAACTGGATGCCATCTTGGGGCCTCGATCGGGAATTAGACTGGCTGAAAAATATGCATGATTGGCTAATTTCTAAGAAAAGATACTGGGGACTGGCTTTGCCTATCTGGGAATGTAGTAAGTGCGGAAAATTTGAGGTTATAGGTAGTAAAGAAGAGCTGGAAAAGTTGGCAGTTGAAGGATGGGATAAATTTCAGGGGAATTCTCCACATCGCCCTTGGGTTGATGAGATAAAAATAAGATGTCTAAGTTGTGATGAAGTGAGTTTTAGAATTCCGGATGTAGGCAATCCTTGGTTGGATGCGGGTATTGTCCCCTATTCTACTATGCCTCAAGGTTGGTTTCCGGCTGATTTTGTGACCGAAGGTTTTCCCGGACAGTTTAAAAACTGGTTCTATTCTTTGATTGCTATGAGTACGGTACTTAAAAACGAAAATCCTTTCAAAAACTTACTAGGCTTTGCCAATGTGGTTGATGAAAAAGGTGGGGAGATGCATAAATCAAAAGGTAATGCAATTGAATTCAATGAGGCTGCAGATAAAATTGGTGTTGATGTAATGAGGTGGTTGTATGTCACCCAAAATCCGGAATATAATTTAAATTTTGGATATGGTGTAACAGATCAGATTAGAAGAAGGTTCTATTTGATTTTTTGGAATACCTATAAATTTTTTATAGACTACGCGTCGCTTAGTGACTGGAGCAATGAACTTGAAAAGGGGGAACCTACGGTTTTAGATAAATGGATAATGGCAAGAATTACCGAGGTAACAAAGATAGTAAGTGAGTGTTTAGAAAAATATGATGCTATGACAGCGTCACGTTCACTCGAGGAGTTTGTAGTCAGTGATTTTTCAACCTGGTATATTAGAAGATCAAGAGATAGAGTTGGGTTAGAGGCGGATTTAAAAGATAGAAACAGATGTCTTTCGACTATGTATACGGTTTTACTTAACTTAAGCAAGCTTTTGGCCCCTTTCATGCCTTTTATTTCCGAAGAAATCTTTAGAAATTTAACAAAGGAAGAGTCGGTACATCTACAAGACTTTCCAAAGCCGGAAATGGATTTGCTTGATACAAAGTTAATTAAAGATATGACTGTTGTCAGAAAGATAGCTGAAATGGGTAATGCAAAAAGAAAAGAGGCTGGGGTTAAGCTTAGACAACCTCTTTTATCCATAATATATAAATTGTCTCAGAAATTAGATTCAGATTTAGAAAATATTTTAGCTCAGGAGCTTAATGTTAAAAAAGTAGAGTATCAAAAGTCTTCAAAAATTGAACCTGAAGTAGAATTGAACACAGATATTACTCCAGAGCTTGCTGAAGAAGGCGAAGCAAGGGATTTGATAAGGCAAATACAGCAGATGAGGAAAGAGCAGAACTTAACATTGGCTGATAGGACCCAAATTCTTTCTCCAAAATGGCCAAAAGCCTTTGAAGAACTAATTTTAAAAAGTACTGCCTCAGTTTCTATATCTGAAGGTGAGACTTTACAGATTACTAAAGTTGGATGAAAATATTAAACTTCGTTAATTGGCCAATTAGTTTGTCAAGCTTGCTTTTAATTTCTATTGGGATCTTGGTAATTTATTCTTCTTCTTTGGAACTGGCCTTGCAGCAGTTTATATTTACAGTACTTGGGTTTGCATTGTTTTTATTTATTTCGCATTTAGGATTAGGGTCTTTAAGAAGACTTATAAATCCTTTATATATTTTGACACTTATACTTTTGCTAGTGGTACTTATTTTAGGTATAGAAACCCGGGGATCGGTGAGATGGATACCGCTTGGATTTTTTAATATCCAACCTTCGGAATTTGCAAAGCCTGTTTTGCTTTTGGCCCTTGCTTCTTTTTGGGAGAAAAATGCTCCGACATGGACTAATATTTTTAAAAGTCTGCTTTGGGTTGCTCCACCTGTAATTTTGGTGTTTAGACAGCCTGATCTAGGATCTTCTTTAACCCTTATGGCAATCTGGATTGGAATGCTGCTTGCAGCACGGATTTCCATAAAGAAGATTTTAATCTTAATTTTGATTGCAAGCTTAATAATCCCCTTGAGTTGGTTGGTTTTACAAGATTATCAAAAACAGAGAATTACCGGATTTTTAACTCCGGGAGCAGACCCGCTGGGGAGCGGTTATAATCTTATTCAATCCACTATAGCAGTAGGATCAGGACAGTTGACAGGTAGGGGGTTAGGCAGGGGAACTCAGTCCCGTTTACAATTTTTGCCGGAATTTAGAACTGATTTTATATTTGCCTCGATTGCGGAAGAGATGGGATTCTTGGGTGCGATAGTAATTCTTGCCATTTACTGGTATTTACTAACCGTTTGCTTAAGGATTGCGAATAAAGTGGAGGATAGACTTAGCTTTGTATTGACTCTGGGGGTTTTTTCCATGCTGCTTTTTCAAATATTTGTAAATGTAGGTATGAATTTAGGAATACTGCCTATAACAGGAATAACCTTACCGCTTATCTCTTATGGAGGCAGCTCTTTGGTTGTGACCTTAGTTTGTTTAGGACTGGTCTCCTCCATTACGAGGTTTCAAAGGAAAATTGATTTTGACTGAACTTCCCCCGGCCTTGCATTTTCTTCTGTGAAAATGTAAAATCTAGCACATAATGGATTATGCAATCTGTGAGATTTCCGGTAAACAATATAAAGTCATTCCAAATCAGCCTTTGGAGGTGGATTTCTTAGGTGAGACTGATAAAAAGATTGAAGCTTCTGTTTTGATGCTTTCTGAAGGTGGGAAAATTAAACTCGGAACACCATACTTAAAAGAGAAATTAACATTAGATTGCTTAGAGATGGTAAAAGCAGATAAAATCCGGGTGGCAAAATTTCATGCTAAAGCAAACTTTCGTAAAGTTACAGGTATCCGACCGAAAAAGACAAAAGTTGTTCTAGCTTTGAAAAAGTATGGCACATAAAACTGGTGGCGGAAGTACTAGGAAGAATAGGGATTCAGTATCAAAGCGTTTAGGCGTTAAAGTTTATGGTGGAGGAAAAGTCATATCAGGAAATATAATTGTAAGACAAAAAGGAAACAAATTTTACCCGGGAGTAGGCACTAAGCAAGGTAATGATTATACGATTTTTGCTGTAACAGAGGGAATTGTAGAGTTTAGTAAAAAGCTTAGCAAAAAGATAGTTAATGTAAAGTAAGCAACTTATATACCCTTATGGATGAGCAGATTTATGAGTTAGAAATTGATTTACTTCAGCCAAACCCCTTGCAGCCCCGTGGCTTAATCTCCCCTGAATCTTTATCTGAACTGGCGGAATCCATTAAAGCACACGGAATACTTGAGCCTTTAGTGGTTGCCAAAACTCCGGCAGGTTATCAAATCATTGCAGGAGAAAGGCGGTGGAGAGCTTCTAAATTAATCGGATCTTTGAAAGTGCCGGTAATCATCCGCGAAACAAGTCCGCAAGGCATGCTGGAAATGGCAATTGTTGAAAATGTCCAAAGGATTGATTTAAACCCACTGGAGAGAGCACAAGCATATAGAAGACTTATGGAAGAATTTGGTTTAACTAATGCTGAAATTGCAGAAAGAGTTTCCAAAAGTCCCTCATACATCTCAAACACCATTAGACTTTTAACACTACCTGATGCATTAAAGGATGCTTTAATGTCCGGTGCAACAACTGAGGGTCATGCCAGAGCTTTAGCTGCTTTAGAGGATCCTCATGCTATTATTGCTGCTTACAAGGACGTATTAAAAAGAAATTTATCTGTCAGAGGCACTGAAGAATTGGTTCGAAGACTCAGAGCAAGACAGGGGATGGGTCCTAAAAAGAGTGCAGATGTAAATTCAATGCATATAATGTCTGAAGAAATTGACCGCGTTCAAAGTGAATTAAGTGATGCAATCTCTAAAAGAGCAGAAAAAGCGCAGGTTAAATGTATACAAACCGGAAGAAGGGCAAAAGTCGAACTACTGATTGAGGGAGATCCAAGCAAGACTACGGCAGTTTTAGAGGATATTCGTCAGGCAATTGTAGGATACTTTAATCTTGGTGATTAATGTTATTTGTTGGTCAAAAGACCAATACTCTGGGGTGGCCAATACCTAAATAAAGCTCTTCCTATAATCTCTTTTTTGGTAACAGGTCCCCATTCTCTTGAGTCGGATGAGTGATTACGATTATCTCCTATAACAAAATATTGATTGGGCCCGGCTTTGATTGAGTTTCCTTCTGTTATAAATGCTCCTGCATGGGTTGGTGTGTTAAGAGGAAGATATTTTTCGGGGATGAGACCTCCATTTACAAAAACAGAGTTTCTTTCTATTCCTATTGTATCTCCCGGTATAGCAATAATTCTTTTTATAAAATCCTGAGATTCATTTCTGGGGTTTTTCAAAACAACTATTTCTCCCCTTTTGGGTTCTCCAAGTCTGTAGCTAATTTTTTCTGTTATTAGATAGTCTCCATCATGCATAGTTGGAAACATGGAATTACCGGAAACTTTATGAAATTGAGCAACAAAAAGATAAATTAGAGCAAAAACAGCACCAAATACAACTAGCGTTTCAATGAAATCAATAACATGAGAGCCTAAGTTTTCAAAGAACCCTTTTTGCTGGGGCTGATAATCGTATAGAGTATTTGGATCCACGAGTCTTATTATCGCAGAATTTGAGCTTGAGATGCAAGAGTACGAATGTTAGAATAGGAAAGCCGGGACGACTAGCTCAGCGGTAGAGCGCCTCGTTCACATCGAGGAGGCCGTTGGTTCAATCCCAACGTCGTCCACATCATATGCAAAGCTACCTTATCCTTAGGTGTCAGGCTACGACACACCTGGGGTGGGTAGCGCGTAGTTATTACTTCTGATACAATTTATTAATGCAGGGGATTTTAAGGCAAACTTCTTGGTTGCTGGTGGCTCAAGTAGTTACAAGAATTATCGGGTTTTTTTATACAATTTTTTTAGCAAGAAGTTTAGGAGTTCTAGATTTTGGTTTGTATTCCTTGGCTCTTGCATACTTTTCCATAATTTCTTCTTTGGCAGATTTTGGATTTAACAGATTTTTAATTCGTGAGGTTGCAAAAGAAAGATCCAGGACATGGGAGTTAGTCTGTAATATTTTAATGTTACGGCTTACTTTAATTTCAATCTTTTTTGCAGTGTTTTCGGTTGTTTTATATTTCTTTGATCCGGATAAGATGAGAGTGAGTATTATACTGGTTGCCGCTTTGGCGGTTTTTCCTCAGGCTGTTGCCGTGACTTTTGATGGAATATTTGTAGCCTTAAAGAAATTACAATTTTCTGCTGTTGGAGCTTTTGTTGCCAGTATTTCAACAGCAATTTTAGGACTAATACTTATTAGTAAAGGATTTGCAGTTTTTGGGGCAGTTAATGCAGTGATTTTTGGTCAGTTTATTTTTGCAGTTGTTTTAATATTTTTGCTTTTTCTTACCTTTGGCATAAAATTATCAAAAGTTAAGATGTCTATTTTAAAAGAAGCTTTGTGGGGGTCGCTTCCTTATGGACTGCTTGCCATACTTGGTCTATTGTATTTTAGAATTGATACAGTTTTACTGTCATATATTAAGGGAAATTTTGAGACAGGTATTTATGCAGCCGGATACAAGTTTTTGGAAAGTTTAGTTTTTATCCCTAATGCTTTAAGTTTTGCCCTTTTCCCCCGATTTGTAGATCTTCATAAAAATAATCCTTCAGAAATCAGAAAGCTTTTGGCAAAAAGCACAAAACTTATGTTTTTGCTTGGAGTTTTTATAACAGCAGTTTTTATTTTCTTTGTACCTTTGATAATTAGAACATTTTTACCAAATTATCTTCCTGCAATTGCAGTTATACAGATACTTTCTTTGGCAATTCCTTTCATGTTTATTCATGTACCAGCCTCATCTGTTTTGCTTTCATCGGATAAGTATTTAAAACAAGTTATATTATTTTCTTTAATTCCTCTAAGTTTTAATATTTTCGCAAATTTGTTCTTTATCCCTAAATATGGTTTTATTGCTGCATCCTGGATAACTGTTTTTTCTGACATTCTAAGTACGGGATTACTTTTCTTGTTTATAAACAGATCAATTTCCTCAAATGATTAAGTCGGCTAAATACTATACAGACTTTGCTTCCAAATCGGGATGGGCAGATGATTCCCATTTAGATAAAGAGAGGATTTTGTTACTTAAAAAGTTTATCAAAGGTAAAAGTATCCTAGATATTGGTTGTGGAACCGGAGCATATGTAGATTATCTTAGTTTGTTAGGATTTAATGTTACGGGAGTAGATTTTGTTAACCAATTTATTGAAAAAGCAAAAAAGACAAAAAAAGGTAATTTTATTAAAGCCAAAGCTGATAGTTTACCTTTTGTAGAAAAACAGTTCGATACAACGTTTTTATTTGATATTCTAGAGCATGGGGATGATAAAAAAATCTTAGCAGAGGCAAAAAGGGTAACAAAGAAAAGAATTTTGGTAATTGTTCCTAAAACAGTTGATTCAAAGCTTGAGCAAAGCGGAGTAATTTTTAGACATTACTTAGATAAGTCTCACCAAAGAGAATACACAGAAAAAGGCATCCAGGGTTTGGCAAAAGATGCAGGATTAAGACTGAAACTTATAAAATCTGTTCATCCTTTATATAATGAAACTATCTTTTTATCGCTTTTTAGGGCACCTCAAATCTTAATAAAAATCGTAAGAAAATTGGTTTTTTTAATATTACCAAAAACGATTTATCATACAGAAGTATTTGCAGTTTTTGATAAATAATAAGTATGAAAACGATAGGTTTGGATATATCGGTTTTAAATGACAAACAAAAAACAGGTATTGCAGTCTACTGTTACAATTTAATTGATGCACTGCTGAAATTAAACATTAGCGATAGGTTTATTCTTTTTGGAATTTCCACTTTTGAAACTTTTGAGTATCTAAAAAATCTCCCCTTTAAAAGTTATCCTAATGTAGAGATAAAAGTTAATCGTTTGAGTGCCCGTGCATTCAGGACTGCTTTTTTACTCTGGCAAAAAATAAACTGGCCGCCTATTGAGAGTTTTGTTGGTAAGGTAGATATCTCTCATTCTTTTAATTGGTATTTACCTCCACAGCAGTTTGGTAAACGAGTTGCAACAATTTATGATTTAACCCCACAGCTTTTCCCAAAATTTCACTTGCCAAAAACAATACAACTTGAAAAAGTAAGACTAGAGAGGATAAAACAAAAAGCAGATTTGGTGATAGCAATTTCCGAAAGTACGAAAGATGATTTTTTAAAATTTGCTCCTGGGAAAAAAGTAGAAGTGATTTATCCGGCTGTTTCGGAAAACTTTTTTAAAAAAATAGGCCAAGGAAAAGAAATATTGACAAAGTACAATTTAGAAAACGGATATATTTTATCGGTTGGAACTTTGGAACCAAGAAAGAATATAAAAATCTTAATAGAAGCATATTTAAAAAGTAATACAAAAAGAAAATTGGTTCTGGTTGGGATTAGAGGATGGGAAAGTAGCGAGCTGTTTGAATTAATTCATAAAAATCGTGACAAAATTATTGCAACAGGTTTTATACCAGATGAGGACTTACCACAAATTTATCGTCAAGCTTTTTGTTTTGTGTACCCATCAACTTATGAAGGCTTTGGAATTCCGGTACTCGAAGCATTGTCCCAAGGAGTGCCGGTAATCTGTTCAAAAAATTCTTCATTAGTTGAAGCAGGGGGAGAGGCTGTGATTTATATTAACCCCGAGAGGTTAGAAAGTTTGACAGATGCTTTGATAAAAATAGAAGATTCAGAACTAAGGAAAACATTGATAAACAAAGGATTTGTTCATTTAAAGAAATTTTCCTGGCAAAAATCTGTAAAGAAGCTTAACCTTTTATATCAGGCGCTTTAATCATTATCCAAATAAAGATAGCCGGAAAAAAAAGGCTATTTGCGAAAAAACTATGAATGATAAGTCCCGCAAGCCCTGCAGTAAGAGCAAAATTTTTCCTGATAAGTGATTCTTTTATCAGTGCTATAAAAAACAGCAGATAGAAAAATAGACCGATTACGCCGGTTGTTGCCAGTACTGAAAGCAAACTCGAATCATTGCTTGTTGATCCGTGGCTTTCTAAAAAGCTCAGATCAGCTAAATTATAATCTCTTATTGCATATCTATAACTGTTAAAACCTACTCCTAAAATTGGAGATATTTGGAAAATAGTCAAACCTTGCTGCCAGCTACTAAAGCGAAAAGATGCTGATTGAGCTCTGTCAATATTTCTGGGTTTAGTTACTTGCTGGGCATATATTTGAAAACCAATTATTAGAAAAATGAAAAGTAAGATTGTAACTATAATGAGCTTGAGAGATTTTTCAAGAAAAGAAAATGTTAAGCCGCTTATTAAAAACATTAGATAACTGCTTCTTGAAAAGGTTGTCAGGAGAGCAAGAGATACCACAGATGTAGCAAGCATCAACCACTTTTTCTGAATGGGGAATTTATGAAATAGCAAAATAAGTGTTAATACAAAATATGCTCCGACAAAATTTGGGTCTAAAAAAGTAGAAACTGTTCTAAAATAATGAGGGTCCCAGCCGTATCTTGATAAAAATTGCAAATCAGGAATTACAATAAGTTGTAGCAGTCCCAAAACAGCAAGTCCTATTCCCGACATAACAAGTGTACTGTAGATTTGCACTTTAAATTTTTCAAAAGCTTTTGAAAAAATAAGCCAACTGAAAAGTAAGATTTGGGAAAATCTGATTATATAAGAAAAGCTTAAAATATATTCGGAAGATTTCAACTGTAGTGGGGTAAGCACAAGCGAAAGTGTTCCGGTAAGTATAAATAGAAGTCCAAAAATTATAAAAAGGGGAGGCTTTTTGAGCTTAAACTTCAAACTAATCAGTCCTACAAGACAAGTTAATGTGATGTAAAAATCAAGCAATGTAGGACCTAAACTATTTACAAGTGGAATCTTGATGAGTTGACCTGCTAAAATCGATATAACCAAAAGAGGAGATAAAAGAGTCATTATGAAATTATACTCCAGTGCAACTTTAATTTTTAGTATTTGGGCAATATCAATATTTGTATTACTTTACTTTGGGTTTTCATCAATTCCCCGTACAGACTTATTCCCAGGTAATTTTTTAAGAAACTTAGCAAATTGGGATGGGGGACACTATTTGGGAATTGCCCAAAATAGTTATGCTATAAATTCCCAATATGTATTTTTTCCTCTTTTCCCATTATTTATTAATTTAGTCAGTAGGATAACCGGAGATTTTCTAACAGCAGGGCTACTGATTAGTCTTATAAGTACCCTGCTGGCAATAAACTCCCTATATCAATTAGTTTCCTTAGATTTTGGTAAAGTTTTTGCACCAAAGGTGTTACTGATGTTTCTATCTTTCCCATTATCCTTTCATTTTCTAACAGTCTATAGTGAAAGTCTATTTCTTTTATTGGTTATTACAACATTTTTATTCATGAGGAAGAGGAAACTTTTTCTAGCAACAATTACAGCAAGCTTAGCATCTGCCACAAGACTTTCCGGTTTAGCAATAGTTTTAAGTTTGATTTTTTCGATTCTTTTAACAGAAAAAATAAATAGGAAAAATTGGTTTGTACTACTGTCTCCAGTAGGATTTTTACTATATTGTTATTATCTATATAACCGGACTGGCGATCCCTTTTATTTTATCCAGGCTGAATCGCATTTTTGGCAAGGTGGACTGGTTATTCCGGGGTCTTCATTTTTATATAGTCTTAAACAGTTACTTACACCAAATTTTATTGTTAACAATTTTAGGAATTTGCTGGATTTTTTATTTGCAACCTTCGGAATTTTAATGGTTATAAAAGTTTCAAAAAAATTAAGTTTGGACTATACAATATTTAGCATAGTTTCTTTAGTATTACCCTTTTTCTCCCCAACAATTGTTGCCTTACCTAGATATCTGTTAACAATTTTTCCAATATTTATCGTTT
The DNA here is from genome assembly GCA_964432475.1 of uncultured Gammaproteobacteria bacterium. Lineage (GTDB taxonomy): Bacteria > Patescibacteriota > Microgenomatia > Daviesbacterales > UBA10151 > CAYSNN01. The sequence goes on along the minus strand of CAYSNN010000001.1, from coordinate 2,160 downwards.
TAAGTTTTATAAAAAACCAATATTTAATAACATTTTATCAATTTATATCTTTAATGTTGCTTAGTGTTTATGCAATTTTGTTTATCAATGGTTACTGGGTGTCTTAAGGAGAGTAAGTGACTTTTCTTGAGATTTCAACAGAATTAGACGCTTGATCTACTGCCTTGATATTGAAGTTATTATCTCCTTCGTTTAGTGGTTGCTCAGTACTAAAGTTGCCGTCATTATCTATAATAATCTGGCTGTCATTTATAAAAATATGTATACCTACCTCTGTTTTGCCTGAAAGCTTAACCTTTTTATCTCCTCCCTGAATCGTTTTATTGTCTTCCGGTTCATTTAAAGTTAGTGACGGTTTTTCGTTATCGTATACTACCTTTATTGTTTTTGAGGGGAGGCTCTCTTGATCTTTTTCATCTACAGCTTTTGCATAAAAGTTGTTTGTTCCCAATCTTAAGGATAGATCCCGTACTTCAAACTCGCCGCTATCTGATATGCTCACTGTATCTATAACTTCGTCATCTAAAAACAGTTTAACTTTGGCATTTGGTGTTGCATACCCTTTAACATTAATTTGAGCAGTGCTTGTTGCTTCATAAGGGATATTTAAAATAGGTGGAGCAAGAGTGGCACTATCTGTAATATCAGGGTTTACTTTTTGAGGTGGTTTGAGAGATCCGGTTATAAATCCAAGCCCTGTAATAAAAAAGGGGAGAACCCAAGCTAGAGTAGCATAAAGAATAAAGGTAACTAAGGCAAGCGTGAGAATAAAGTTCCTTTTACTCTTGTGGGCTATTTTTTTCACTGATCGTCTTGAGCGGTATTTATATGACATAATTTACTAAGCCATAAGATACCACGAATTTGGTAAAATATCATCTACGCGGTGGTAGTTCAGTGGTAGAATGTCTCCTTCCCAAGGAGAAGGTCGAGGGTTCAAATCCCTTCCACCGCTCCAGACCGGAATGGTTTTTAAAAACCTTCCATTTTTACCCTTCAAAGCAAGATTTTCTCCAGCTATAGCCCTGAGCCTGCCGAAGGGTTCGAGCCTTCTTTTGAAAAGGAATTTTACTAGCTTCAAGAGATTTATACCGGAGACCGGAGTCGAACCTTATCTTATAGAAGAATGCATTGAGGTAACTAATAAAATGATCTATTAACCAAGTAGTGTTAGAGTTCCTGAAACGGCTGAAATGCTAACATTACTGGCTGGTGTACCAAGTACAGCACTATTGTTAAGTTGTTGAGTGCTATAAGGATTTTGAGGAAGTTTAGGAACTTCTATATTGTAGGACTGTACCACACATGCCGGATTAACATATTGTCGAGCTATTTGAGTAGTCTGAGAAGGTAAAAGAGGTTGACAACTTGTAGCGTAGATAGTTAAAACTACCGCTAATCCTACCCCACTTATATGCACAACATATTTTCTGCTTACCATGGTTGCAGAGTGGATTATATCTTAAATTTTAGCTTATAGATAGGTTAAAGGTGTGGGTATTGAATCATTTAACTAGACCAGCCTTTTTGCCAACCCACACTGCAATTCTTAATACAACCATGACTATGATGGCGTATATCAAATTGTCTATCAATAGCCATCCCAACAGTTTAGGAAGACCATCTACTCTAAAAAAAGTTCCTATGTTAAGCACAAATGCTATTGCATAGGAAATTAAAAATAATTTCTTATCGGGAAGTATCTTCATATTGAATAAAATACACCTCCTTTCTTATCATAATAATTTAAGTATGCAGATATTTATTGAATAAATCAAGAGATATTGAGGAGAATCTAGAGTAAGAATAAAATCGGTCTCCGTGGCAGGAAGAGTAAAACTCATCCGAGATCGATCACAAGTGTACTTGTGCCAACGCTTGTTCCCAAAAAAAGGTGCTTTCACCCCTCCAGAGGCGGGCAGGCACAGGGATCATTCGGTAACGTTACTATAGCAAAAATTCAGGTTATTATCCATTTAAGAATCTGATAAAATGATGTCGTGGTAAAAAAATCCAAAATAGCAATTTTTGAAGGAAAAAGAATCCGTCGTCACTGGGATCAGAACCAAGAAAAGTGGTACTTTTCCGTTGTCGATGTAGTAGAGGTGTTAACTGGAAGTACCATTCCTCGAAGATATTGGAGTGACTTGAAAATTAAAC